>JAJDNG010000036.1 GCA_022340845.1 Gammaproteobacteria bacterium
GTTCGCTGATACACCGAAAATTCAACTTGCACCAACGCTTCCACGTTGATATCGCCATTGTTGTCCACAATGGTTTTCAGCGATTCGAAATAATTGGCCACGCAGAGGGATTTTTTGCTGTAATCAATGCCTAGCCAGCCGCTGCGCTTGGCGATGGTCTCCAGTTTGTCGACACTTAAGGTCTCCAGGGTGATCATCACGGTCAGCACAAAACTACTGATGATACCTACAGCGAACAATCCGAGAATAGCCCAAGTAATCCGTGTGGGATCATCTTGCACGAATCCCCATACGTCCGTGTCATGGTACATGCCGGCATAAATCACAATAGTGGCAACGCTCCACGCAATCCACAAAACGAGCGTACGGTAACCTCTTGGAACCATGTTAATTCCTTAGTAAATTTGTAAGTTGATGACTGTGGTTAAAATCCTATGGATTTCGTTGAGTTGGAGATACTTTGTTTTGGTTGTACATTCGTTATTGGAAAACAAGAAGGTATCTTGGGTAAATAAGCTGTTTTACAAAGTCTCCCCAGCATTTATGTATTGTTATACCGCTAAGTATGAGCGGTTCCGGTAAAACAGGTCAAATGGTTAAGAATAACCTTGTGATTCACTTAAGTATTAATAATTTACGACCTGTATTAGCAACTACTGAATTAGAATGCAAAACTTAGCCGAATTTTATGTTTTGTCTTGGTCTTTTGATTAATGAATGATATATTTTGGCCCCGCAAACTTGCCAGATGGCAGGGGGAATGATATAAAAACGCACAATTTCTAATGATGTGCCAATTCGAGGAGAAATGTTGTGTTAAGTACAGGTGAAGTTTTTGTAGTGTATGCGATTGTGGCTATTGTGGTGTTTGGCGTTGCTGCATATATGTTGAAAAAGAATTCTTAAAAAAATAACTATCTTTGCTTTGAATGAATCATTCGAGCTGACAAAAATTTTATCCACGGTATTAGTTAAAACAGATTTTTTGTGGATACGGCTGTCACCAGTCGGGGACAAGTCATGCTGGGTAAAGTAACAAAATAAAGACCAGTATGCTTTACAAGAGATATTAAAAACGGGAGGGTGTATTCCATGCTACGCACTAGTAAATTCGGTATCGCAATCGCTATGTTGACAATAGCATCAACAGGAGTGGTGTTATCCGCTTCGGTGTTCGCCAGCGAAAGCGTTTCCTATGCCGATTTTGGTAATTTAGAAAACGGCAAGACAATATTTGAACAAGGCAAAGGTGATGTGCCAGCGTGCACCTCCTGTCATGGTATGGAAGGACTGGGTGACGATGCCATGGGCACACCGCGACTGGCCGGCCAAGGCTTTAACTTCCTGGTAAAACAGCTGCAGGATTTTCATGATGACAAACGCAAAGATGAAACCATGTTTATCATGAATACTAACGCCAAAGGGCTGAGCGAGCAGGACAAAAGAGATGTTGCAGCGTTTGCCGCGAGCTTAGGCGGTCCGGATAAAGGATCCGACTTGGCGCAAGTCAAAGAACTGGGCACCGTGCCTGTCGGCCAGCGTCATTTAGGCAAAGCACTGGCGCAACACGGATCGCCGAGTCGAGGCATACCCGCGTGTCATTCCTGCCATGGTTTTAACGGTCGGGGTGCATTTCCGGTGTATCCCAGATTAGCCGGCCAACGATACGTTTACTTGGTAAATCAATTGAAAAAATGGCGTGATGGTTCGCGGGCGAATGACCCAATGGGGCAGATGCGCGAAGTCGCCAAACGTATGTCTGATGACGATATCCACAATGTCGCGACTTTCCTGACCAATGCATCGCGGACAACGAAAGGCAACGCCAGAATTCCGGATCAAAAGTAAGTGGACTGCAGAGCAATAGCCTTGTAGTTAATGACTTATGAAAAAGAAGTAAAAAAAGGGCGGATTTCCGCCCTTTTTTATAAGTTCTATCTCTTGTTGAGCATTGACGACGGCAAATCAAAACGTGTTATTATACGACGCTGCGCAACGCAAGCATCTTGATTTGGTGTTTGATCTGGTCATTGCAGTGTCCCGCACAAACTATAAAATCTCCAAATACGTGTGGTTTTAAGAATTGCGATTTAAATATCGTATTAGTGAGTATGACTCTTTTATGTCTAAGAAAAAGCAACCCCTGAAAACCGGTGAGAAAGTTCTGGTGAGTATCGTGGTGGTCTTTATAGTGTTGGCCGCGATCAGTTATGTGATTCTGGAAACTGTGAGAATGAATTCCGACAAGCCGTTGTTCGAAACCAAAACCAGTTTCGATTTTACGGCCGAAGGCGCTAAGGGCTCGAAAATTTTCCGCGAAGCCCGCTGTACGTCCTGTCACCGCGCCTTGCGCAATGGAACCAATATGGGATTATCACTGGATGGCGTGGGTTCGGCACGTTCATACGATTGGATTTATTCTTTTTTGAAAGATCCGGAAAAGACCTACGATTCGAAAACCCTGGATCATGGTGCCGCGCCTAAGGAAGCCGCGTATGTGGCCAAGTTGCCCGATGAGGATTTGCAAGCGATGGCCCGCTTCATTTCACAGCTTAAAGCCGAGCAAGGTTCTTCGTCCGCGCCCATGCCCCCGAAAGGCAGATCTGAGTTTATCGACAGTATGGTGAAAGCCTGGGCGCCGAAAGACTGGAAGGAAAGATACGAAGACGTTCGCGATAAGCCCGTTCAATCCACCACCGAGGAGCAGTAACGCCGTGGTTACCGACACACCCTGGGAAACCGACAAGGTTTATACAAAATATACCCTCTGGTTTATTTACGCTTGCATCATATACAGCATTATCGGATTTACCTGGGGTGCGCTCATGGGCGGCATTGCCGATTTCCGGTATTTTGTGGATCATCGAATGCACGGCAATCTCATTGTGCGCGCGCATACCCACATTAATTTACTAGGCTGGGTCGAAATGGCCATCTTCGCGGCGCTGTATTATGTGGTGCCGCGCCTGGTACGACGTCCTATCTACAGCCTTAAACTGGTGAAGTGGCATTTTTGGGTACACAATTTTGGATTAATCGGCATGGTTGTGTTTTTTTCCGCTGCTGGTTATCTCGGAGGGTCGGCAAGCGTGACTTCCACGCCGTCCGAAGTTGAACACATCGTCAAGCCCATATTGGCGACAATGGGAATATTCGGGACGCTGGTGTTGCTGGCCAATTTTATCTGGGCCTATAACCTGTTTCGGACCTGCTCAGGATGGGAGAAAAACTAATGCATGCTCTGCGTTTTGCGATGATCGGCCTTGTCGGTGTGATGTTTGTACTCACTGGCTGTTCCATTGATGACAGTGCCTTAAAGGTGGGCATGCAAGCTCCCAGCTTGAAAACCAAAACACTGGCGGACGTGAACGGTGATTTCAGCCGTATCACCACCTACCGCTATCCCGACAAACGTATGTATCAAGTTTCCCTGGATGACGCATTGCAGGAGGAAAAGACCATTGTGCTGGAATTCGCCACACCCGGCCATTGCACAGTGTGTGACAAGCAATTGCAAATGCTGAAAGCATTACTGGCCAAATACGAAAACGATGTGATTTTTCTGCATATGGACCAATACGAAAATCCCCAAGCGTTCAAAGCGTTTGGAGTGATTGGTGACCCATGGACGTACGTCATCGATGGTTCGAAAACGGTGCGTTACAAACAGGCGGGACGCATGTTGTATGGTGAACTGGATATGATCATCAGCAGTGTATTGAAGCAACAGGCACAGACCGTATCCTCGGCAGAGGCCGGCTGAGATGGCCAAATCCGAACGGTACGAACTGACTCCTGATAAACAAGGGGTTGTGTGGGACTTATTGATGTATGTGCCCACAGTGGGAGGCTTGGCGGTGGGGGCGTTCATTTTCTGGTATAAACCCAACCACGCATTGGCTTATTTATTGTTGTTTCTGGCTTGTTTTTTCTTTTATCAGGCGGTGCATCGAGTGTTGGGCCGGTTGGTATTGTTACCCAATGCTCCACTGGCCTTGGACATATCCAAGCAGCGGGTATTACTGGAATTGCGCAACGGTCAGAAAGTCGAATTGGTGAAAAACCTGCGGTATTTTAGTGATTACGCTGGTAAATCGTTTGGTCTGACCGGCATGGACACGGCTGGAGCAAAACGCCAATTCGTTTTTCATAAGGGACAGTTTGCCGACCAAAATCAATACGACAAAATCGGCGGTGCCTTGAAAGTGTTTGCATGAGTTGGTGCGGATTAACGCCGCCGCCGTTGGCGGAAAATATCGGCGATCAAAAATCCGATGATCACTGTGCCGATGGCGCAAGCAATGACAATGGCCCAGAGTTCCGTTGATTCGCTGACCAGTCCACCGATTAGCATATGAATGGAGAAACCAAGGAGAAACAGAGAACTCAAGCTAACGATGATCAGGATGAGGATTTCTTTAAATGTCATTGATTCACATCCTTAAATACCGGGATTGACGTAATTGCATAGCAATGCCATGGAGTAGTGAAACCATTCAGTATTGTATCACTATCTGATCCGGGGGGATGTGGCTCCTAATATCTTAGTGATTTACTAAGATATAAAGTAGAACAATAAGTTATAAAAAAACCACATAGAAAAAAACTTGACCTTGCCTGGCACATATGACACGATTCCGGGGCAATTTAGTAACGGGCCTGTTTGATGAAATATACTGGGATAGCAGGTTAAATTAGAGTATTAAAAGAAATTAATATACAAAAAATAATTAAAAAATTACTTGAAGGTCATTGACGGCTTTGCCCATGTTTTGGATAGAGCTGTACCACTTAAAGAAATATATCGATTTTAAAAATCAAAAATTAATTTAAGTATTAGTGGAGGAGACTAGGGGATGAAAAATCCGTTTATTTTGTGTTTTATTTCCGGAATGCTGACTGGCATGGGGAACGGCAGCGTATTCGGCGCAGCCTTAATGTGTTTTTTGGGCCGCGGCAAATTTGAAGATTGGGGCGGTTGGTTCGCCGATGCGTATAATCCTGCCACTTTCACAGGTTTTATCGACTGGGCCATGATTGTATTTGGTTTGGTTTTCTACGTAATTCTCCACATTGCTGTTAACCGGCACAATGAGTTGGAGGCCAAAGCGAGCTGATTCGCTGAATAGCAGTAAGCAGCACTAATCGTTCAGTTTAAAGAAACTAAAGAAAAGAGGGGTTATTCATCATGACTATGTTTGCTTCCATTTGTGGAATTGCGCTGGCCTTCTCCAGCATGTGGTTCGGATGGTATTTATTAATGCCACGCGACAGCTTGAAAAATCAGCAATGATCGGATGACACAGTAAAACTATTTGGGAGGAGTACGATGTTTAAATATTTATTTGCAAAAGAAGAAGACATCCCAGCGGGTTCCGCTGCGGTATTCTTCGGATTTTCATCCATATTATGGTTTATTGTGGGTACCGGTTTAGGTTCTTTCAATGCCGCAAAACTGGCGTTTCCGGATTTTGTTACCGGTATCGAAATGTTGTCATTCGGTCATATGCGCCAAGTACACGTGTTGGCGGTTATTCTCGGCTGGATCTCCATGGCCTTCGCCATGGCTATGATGTACATCACGCCGGCGTTGGGAAATACAAAGTTATGGTCCGAGAAGCTGGGTGTTTGGAACTGCTTGATCTGGAATATTGGTTTGGCACTGGGGCTGACTCTGTTGTGGTTTGGTATCACATCCGGGCGTGAATATTCCGACATGATTTGGCCCATCGATTTGGCCCTTATTTTCGGTATTCTGCTGCCATTGGCGGTTAATGTTTGGATGACCATCAAAACCCGTCGTACCCAAGGTATTTATACCACCAACTGGTTCTTCGGTGCGGCCACATTCATGGTCCTTATTGTATTCAGCGTGGGTAACTCACCTGAGTTCTTTCAGTTGACCGGTTTAACCGAAGCGTATTTAACCTGGTGGTTTGCGCACAACGTATTGGGTTTGTGGATTACCCCGGTAGCGGCGGCAATTTCTTACTACATAGTTCCCAAAGTCACCGGTAATCCATTGTACTCTCACCGTATCGGTCACTTGCATTTCTGGTCAGTGGTCGTTTTCTACTCTACACCTGCGGCACACCACTTAATGTCTGCACCGTTGCCGGAGTGGTTGAAATCATTCGCCTCTGTAGAAGGTGTACTTATACTGGTACCCGCGATTGCTTTCGTATCCAACCTGTTGTTAACCATGTCGGGCAAATGGAAAATGTTTGTCGAGAACGTGGAAATTAAATTCACCATCACCGGTGTATTAATGGCAATTCCGCTCAACATGCAAGGTGGATTCCAGCAAACCCGTGCCATTAACTGGTATATCCATGGTACCGGGTGGATTGTGGCGCATGCACACTTGGCGTTGTTGGGATTTTCCACTTTCCTGGAAGCAGCCGCTGTCTACTACGGTCTGCAGACATTGCTGCGCAGAAAACTGTACTCGCTGGCGCTGGCCAACTTCCACTTCTGGATGTTGCTGGTGGGATTCACTACCTATTGGGTATCCATGACCATAGCAGGATTGATTCAAGGCGCTGGTAAAATCTATGAAGTACCTTATATCGATGTTGTCATTGCCGAACATCCATACATGATTGCACGTTGGGTAGGCGGCACCATGGTATTCCTCGGTAACTGCGTTTGGTTGTACAACATGTGGATGACATTGCGCGCCGGAACGTTGATTCCAGCCGGTCGTTTACCACACGAATTGGCCTACGAACGCTAATATCACATTAGAAGAAATAATATAGAGGGGAGGAAATATCCATGGCGTTTAGAGAATATACCATTGGGGTCCGTATGTTCGGACTCGCATTTGGGACTTCGATGTTCATCACACTGTACATGCCGGCGTCCGACATCCGTAATGTGTCTGTGACGGAAACCGGATTGGAACGGCAATTGTCTTTCGGTCGCGTGGGCGGATTCAGCTACGAAGATCCGCTTTTGCAGGGTAAAGCAAAGCCGGCCACCGTCGACATTACGGAAGACCCGAAAACCGGTGCTCCCATTGAGCCGACCCGGGCTTATGTTTACGCCTCAGGCGTACCTTTTCCGAATGGCATTCGTCACCCTATGATTTTAGGGAAGAAGCCTATGGAATTGAGCCTCGGCCAAGGCAAAATCAGCATGGCTGATGAAGCGCAGGGCGCGGTATTTGTCGTTCGTACTGAAGACGTTGGCGGTGAAACCGTCGGCTACATCGAAAATGCCACCGCAACCCGTGGTTGGGTTCCTGAAGCGGCCATGAAAGTGGCTACTCAAGAAACCACCCACTATATCGGCAAAGGTAAAATCATGTTCGTGCGTGAAGGCTGCTGGTGGTGTCACACCTTGTTGCCGGAACAAACACAGGATTGGCAGTATTTTGGTGCGCCTCCAATGCTGGGTGACTTCAACGGTGAAAGTCCGACCGCCTTTGGTTCAGACCGCAAAGCGCCTGACTTAACACACGTCGGTTCACGCAACTCGTCCAAAGAATGGATGATCATGCATTTCTTCAATCCTCGTTTGGTACAACCCCATTCCATCATGCCTCGGTATGACTATTTGTGGGGTGAAAACGACGCGGCTGGAAATCCTATCGATTTCGATGGCTGGCGAGCGGAATACGATAAATACGTAGCGAACGAACGCGTTTATCCACCCGAAGTGCCGGTACCGGCGAAAGACAGCGAAGCACACGCGCTGATCGACTTCGTTCTTAATTTGAAATAGAGGGGGCAGTAACATGGGATGGAGATTTGACAATCCGTTATATACCATGACCACAGACGAGCAAAACGATAACGCGAAACAACTGTGGGAAGGTGAAAGTCTGGGTGGTATCAAAGAAAACAACAACCGATTGCCACCACCAGTGGTAGGTCTGTTAGTTTTGACCATCATCACGGCATTTTTAATTACGTTTCCATTATGGGGGCAACGTCCCACCGCGGCAATTTACGAAGAATATGTTGCCTTGATGGACGATCCGGCTGTAGAGGCGATCAGTGATGATGCCAAAAAAGTCGAATACATCGTTGATAAAGTCAAAGCTTCCGGTTCCAAGTGGGCGCCGTTGCAGGAGCGTCACCCGGTGGATTGGGACGACTTGTTGTTGCTCAAGCCCCAGATCGAGGAGCTGAAACGTAAAGGCGCACCTTTGAACGAATATAATATTTTGGGTAACAAGATTATTTTGGCGAATTTCGAAGGCAACAAACGCCCGGATGGATCCACTATTCGCGTACAGCCCTGGTGGGATCTTGGATACACAATCGATATTTTCTTTATCATAGTATTCTGTATTAGTGTCATGATCGCTGTAAAACGTCTGCCGAACTACAGCTACGTTCCGGATCATACCAACCACTAATCGCAGAAAGGAGGAGAGTAGAATGTTAGATTTAGATAACGGTCCGTTCGCAATGCTGATTTGGGTATTTGTGGTTTATGCCGCACCCTTCCTTTACAGCTTCTTTATCGATAAATTCGACAAAGACAAGGAACAAATTGACACTTACTCTAAGTAAGGTTAATGGATAATCCGGCCATGCCATTCCTCGAATGGCATGGCTTTTTTGTGTCCAATTGTTTTATAAATTGATAAAATACCGCTTAAGGTAATAGTGACTTGAAAAAGCGCTGTGTTTCGCGGAAACGGTGGTGATGCCAGCGGATAGTTTAGAAATTAACCCCCCCACTGCCAGAACTTCAATTCTTGTATAAGGTCTAGTTGTTAAATAATCGTCGCATGAAATTTATCTCAAACACCATCGGAGCTTGGACCGATCAGTTAATCTTTACAATACTGGCGCAAGACAATACTAGCGATTCTTTCAAGCTAAACAGAAGTATCGATAGCATGGACACCGAACAATTCAGTGTCGGCGTGTTCTATTTCTTGATTGTCGCCATCATCGTATTTGTGGTCATTTCGTTTTTAATTACGTTTAAGGACAAAGGCAAAAGCTCTAAATTAAAAACCGGCGAGAAATTGCTATTTATTTGGATCATGTTTGGTGTTGTGGTTGCTATCGTGTTTGGCGCTGCACAAATGATGCATGGTTATTTATTTTAAAGTACGTATTTAACATTCGTTTAATGGCGCGTGTTAGAAACACAGATTAGGAGAAGGTTATGGAATTTTTTAATCAATTAGAAGACGGTTGGACCATTTATTTGTGGTTAGTGGCAGGCGCGGCGATCATCATCGCATCTATCGTGGCGATCCGGTGGGCGGCCAAAAACGATCAATTTGACGAAGATATCAAATATGTGGTGTTCGACGAATCGGATAAAGACAAAATGTCCAAAGAAGAATTCGACAAAGCCATGCAAGTAAACAAAGAACAGGAAGAACTGCGTACGGAAGTGTTAAAGCGAGAGCGAGAAAAGAAAGCACAAAATCGTAAAGCATCTTAAGTGTTATGAGAAAAGGCGAAAAAGGTATTCTGGTAGTAATGGCGGTGGCGGTTATCGCGGGTGTTGCGTACAAGTTCTTGTCAGTGCCTAAAAATGCGGAACCGGACAAGGGCATACCTTATTACTCCGTTGCTTCGCCGGAGCTGGAAAAAAAAGCCGGTACGTTGATGCGGGAGCTTAATTGCCGTGATTGCCATAAATATTATGGCGCGTTTGGTGGTATAACCAGTTTGGTGCAAAATGTCCCGGCTCCGCCGCTGGATGGTATTGGCTCGATTCGCTCAGAACAATGGTTGTATGAATATTTCTCTGCGGAAAATCCTCAAGCGATCCTGCCATCGCGCTTAAAACAGGAATTTCAAATGCCATCCTACGCCAAATTGAATGAACAGGAACGGCGCTTGCTGGCTTCATACTTGGCCAGTCTCAAAGTAGAAGACTGGTACCTGCAAGAAACAAAAAAAATGGAATTTGAAAAGTTAACGGGTAAAACATACGAACCATGACAGTTGCGCGGATATGGACTGCAGCATTGGCCATCATGGTGGGTTGTTTGGTGAACTATGTTGGCGATAAACTGCTGGGCATTCGCATCGAGTTATTTTGGGGCTTGCAAACCTTTAATTTCGTGTGGTTCCTGCAGCTGTTTATCCTGCCTATCCTGGTCGGCATGTCGGTGTCATTTGTGTATGGGCTGGGCGGTAAATGGTTGTGTTATATTCCTCCTCTAGTTGTCCGGTTTATTGCGTACTACGAGACTCAGTATATTATTGGCGTGCCTGACGGCGCTTCTTTGATGCCTATGGCGTGGTGGGGATTTTTTGTCATCATCGCTATCGAATGTGCCGTTATCGGCGGCGTGGCAGGGGAGATATTAATCAAGCGCATCTATGGACGTACCTCCAAGGAAGAAGCCGATCGTACGCTCATTAAGCCGGGTAGCGCTAGTACTGAGCAACAAACCTCTGCTACTAATGATAGCAGTAAAAATTCCCAGCAGAGTTGACGCCAAGAGTGACTTTCGTATGGCCATGAATCGCCGTCACAAGATTGAATTGAATCCCAAGGAACAGCAGAAGCGCAAGCGCTATTTAGTCGCGACTCTCACTACTTGTGTTGCCTTGGCGATGATTTTCGGTGTGGCGCATGTGGTTAAGTTAGGGGCGAATCGCATGAATGAAATGCGCTCCAAAGCCGGATACGATTTAAAAGACATGAACCAGCATATTCGTGCTGCCGGGGAAGACATACAGCGACACCGGTTGCACGAAATGCAAAAAGGTGCCGGAGAAACCTATGAGTTGACTGAAATTCAGTCCATGCTGGCGGACGCCCAATGGCAGGAAATCGATACCATGGTGAAGGTCCCGGCCGGGGAATTCATTATGGGTACTAACTATGAGCGTGCCGACGCTCAGGATCAACCTGAACACACCATTGAATTATCGGCTTTTTATATTGATAAATATCCTGTAACCAACGCGCAATACGCTCGGTTTGTCATGCAGACCAACCATCGCCCGCCATTGGATTGGGAAAACGGCAAAATTCCAGACGGCAAATTATTACATCCGGTAACCATGGTGAGTTGGTACGATGCAAAAGCCTATTGTGAGGCCAACGACAAGCGCTTGCCCACTGAAGCGGAATGGGAAAAAGCCGCCCGTGGTAACGATGGTAATCGCTGGCCATGGGGGAATAAAATGGACACGTCCAGGGTGAACACCTATTACAACGTCGGGTCCACAACAGAAGTGACTAAATACGCCGGTGGCGTAAGTCCCTATGGCGTTTTTGATTTAGCCGGTAATGTGAGCGAATGGACTGCCAGTGATTTTAATCCCTATACGGATTCCGATGCGCCTTCCATTTTGTTTCAGCCCAAGCAAGTGAAAGCGCAAACACCCCAGGATCGATCATTGAAAGTGGCGGATTTGGTGCCGGTTCAAGGGGTGACTTATAAAGTCAGGCGGGGAGGGTCCTGGAAAAGCGATCCTTTCGCTACTTCGGCTTATCATCGGAATTATTCTTTACCACACTACGCATCGGATTTTTTTGGATTCCGCTGCGCCAAAGACTTCAAACAAAAGCACTGAGGTGCCAATTCGAACGTGCTAATAGGTATACATATGATAAGCAAATTTCAGCGACTTTTCCTCACGATAATCGGCGTGTTTAGCGCAGCAAGCGCACAGGCAGCCACGGACAGCTACCGGTTCCTGCACGTCACCATTGATACACCCTGGGCGATATTCCTGTTTTTGCTGGTATTTATTATGATACCGTTTATTTTGATGGCGATGTTGTATTGGTATTTTGCCTTCAAGAAAAATGACGATGAAACCCCCGTCAAGTCCTCACAAGAGCAAACCACAGCGAGTAAGCCCGGCGAATAACTCTGTAGCGGCAAAGAAGAAACGGCATGAAAATTTTGCATTTTTTCCCTCGGGCGGTGTTACTGTCGTTGTTGGTATTGTCGGTGGCAGGATTATTCACCTTAGTTGCTCCAGTAAAAGCTGAGCAGACATCACCGCAAGATAACACCCAAGTCATTCAGGCATTCGCGTCACAGGAACAAAGTGGCACCAAATCCATAGAAGATCAAACCAAACATGTGGTCATGTTTGCCATGGGAGTGCCGTTGTTGGTCTTGCTGTTAGTCACCGGTGGTTTAGGTATTGCTATGGGCGTATACGGCAAACAAGTGTTTGTTGCGCATATGGTGTGTGCGGGTCTGAGCATGACATTGGCGATTGCACACGCCATTGTGGGTCTGGTTTGGTTTTATCCATTCTAATACGTGAACCTATCGTATCTGCTAGGACAGACCACGAAAGAATTTTCTATCGAAATGTCCCCAAGCTTAGCCAATAAATCCTACGTAATAGTACTCCTGGCAGTCTACAGTGTGTCGGGGTTGACCGCTTTGGCCTATGAAGTATTGTGGGTGCGGATGTTGGCGCTGCAGTTTGGCGTCAGTATATTCGGCGTGGTAGTCACCGTGAGTTCGTTCATGGCTGGTTTGGGGATCGGAAGTGTCGTGGGACTGCACTGGTCACGGCGGATTGTCGCGCCATTAAAGTGGTTTGCCGGATTTGAGTTGTGCGTTGCTTTGCTGGCCTTGACGACGCCCTGGTTGTTGCTGGCCTTAGAAAGTTGGTTGGCGGCAGTGGCCGCGCAAACCAGCTTGCCCGCATGGTATTTGGTACAATTCGCTTTGGTTGGCGTCTTGTTATTCGTGCCGGCATTTTGTATGGGGGCGGGTTTCCCGATGATGCTAAAAGCATTGGGTGATGCTCCTCAAACACTTGCCAGGGCTTATGGTGTCAACACCTTGGGCGCGGCGCTGGGTGCGTTATTACCATTATGGTTGTTGTCCCAATTAGGGTGGCTGTCTTCCATGCAAACCATCGCGCTGGGGGGCGTGTTGGTGGCTGGCTTGACGTTTTATTTGAGCCTGCGTTTGGAAGATAACATGCGGGTCATGCAGTCGTTTTCCTCCGGTGGCATTGCGAGCGCCATGCCTAATATACCGACATTAGTGGCATACAGCGGTATTGGTGCGGCCGCGCTGATGCTGGAAGTGGCGTGGACACGCTTGTTCGGCATGATTATGTTGCGCACCGAATACGTACTCGCCCTGGTGTTGGCCATGTATTTAATTGGCGTAGGATTGGGTAGCCTGTTGTCCCGTTTTATGCGTGGCGAGATTTGGTATTCGATGTTACCGGTTGCGTTGTCGGTCTTTGTTATCACCGGTTTGTGGCTGGTTCCCCACTTGTTGACAGTAATTGATTACGACTCAGCCGATTCGTTGTTATCGGTCAGCCTCCGGCAAGTTGTCATTTTGACCGCGCTGACGCTACCGGTTACCGTGCTATTAGGCGCCTGGTTGCCGCTGCTCAATAGATTGTATGGCCACAGTCATATCAGCGGCGCCTGGTTATATGGGGCGAATTCGGTAGGCGCGGCAGGCGGCGCATTACTGGCCGGTTTTGTGTTAACACCCCTGGTAGGCAGCGCTGCCACCATTGTCATTGCTGCGATTGTGCTGTTGGCATTAGGCTTGACCTGGAGCCGATTTCGTTTCGTATGGGTTTCTCTGCCTTTGATGGCCATTGCGGCGTATCCGGTGAGCACCATGGTGCCGGTGGCGCAGTTGTTGCCCGGCTTATACAGCAATACCAATGAGCTGTATTCCCATGAAGATGCGGTGAGCATCACCCACGTCATCGAGCAACCCAATGGTCAACGCTTATTGTTGGCAGATTTACAACGCATGGATGCCTCATCCGATCCAACTTCCGTGGAAGTACAAAAAAACCAAGTCCGATTACCATTGCTGTTGCATCCGGAACCAAAATCCCTTTTGTTGTTGGGATTGGGGACCGGAATCTCGGCAGCGGGTAGTCTGGCTTATCCGCAATTGGAACGCACCGCCGTGGAGTTATCGCAAGGCGCAATCAATGCCGCCCAGGATTGGTTTGCACCGGTCAACAACCATGTCATGCAGCGACTGCACGTCGTACGTGATGACGCGCGCCATTACTTGATGGCAAATCGGCAGCAATACGACGTTATTGTCGGGGATTTATTTCATCCAGATCTGGTGGGGCGCAGTGCACTGTTATCGGTACAGCAATTTGCCCGCGCCAAGCAGCGCTTGTCCGCTGATGGTGTGTTTGTGCAATGGCTGGCGTTGAACCAATTCACGGTGGATGCATTCGACATCGTGCTGCGCAGTTTCCAACGAGAATTTCCACAGGCGATGGTATTTGTTGATGCTTTTCGGGTGGCTTTGGTGGGTAGGAAACCCGGCGCCACTACGCCGCTGTCTGTAGCGGTCATGGACAACCTGAACCGTTTAGACGAGGCCCAACGGCACTCTGCCACCGGCGGTGAGGGGGCATGGACCTGGTTGGGCCGGTATTGGGGCATGTTGCCAATGGCAAAAGGTCCGGTACAGGATGAGTGGGCGCCACGCATCGAATATGATTTGCCGCAGGCACGCTATTCGGGGCAATTGGATTTGGCGGTCATGCTCGATTATATGCTGCAAATACGCGCGCCCCTGGATGTGGCGATGAGCCAGTTACAAGTCAGGCCTGAGAACGAACAGCGTTTCCAAGACGCCTATGAAGCCACGCAATTGGCCCATAAAAGCTGGCTGGCGTTTCTAACCGGGCAGGCGGACAAAGCGGAAAAAATGCTGCAACTGGCCTACCAAACCAATCCACAAGACCGCTGGATCGGCTTCGCGATCGCGGATGGCGCACTCGCCAGCCTGGATGCCAGCCACAATAAAAAATACGATGAATGGCAGGTATTGCAGTCAGTGCTAAAAGTGCGTCCCGACCACCCTGAAGCTTTGTTGCGGTTATGGCGTTTGGCGCAGGCGCGGGACGATGCCGAACAAGCCGCAACCTACCGCGCCCGCTTCGCCGCTATCGATCCATTGTCTAAGGCCTTGAAAAATACCGAGGAAATTACCGGCGTGCCCGAGTCCCGGCGGGTGAGAAGCAACGCCAAATATGGTAATCTTGACCAATGAGCAGTCCGAAATCCCTTAGCAGTATTCCCATTAACATAGAACCTCCGAAAGTCAGTTTAAGGTTGCATTGGCAGCGGCGGGCCTTTCAGATGTCGTTCATCGCGATGTTAATCCTGGTGCCGGTGACAGGATTGTTGCGCATCGATCCCATCGCCGGTGCGTTTGTGGTATTGGATCACCAGATCTGGTGGTCGGATTTTTTTGTCATATTCGGTTTATGGTTGTTGATCGCCAGTTCCCTGGTCATGCTGTATTCGTTGGTGGGCACCGCATTTTGCGGTTGGGCATGTCCGCAAAACACGCTTTCGGAATGGGCCAATCAGATTACCCAAAACTGGCTGGGTAAGCGAGCGGAAATCCAGTTGGACGGCGCCAAAATGCAAGTCGCCAGCAGAAAAAATAAACTGCTCAACTGGTTAGTATTAGGCACACTGATGATCGCGGTGTCTATGGTATTTGCTCTTATCCCAGTATTGTATTTTTATTCGCCGGGTGTGATCTGGTCGTTTGTGACATTTCAGGATGATGAGCGCCTGGCGGCGTCTTTGCATTATATTTATTTTATTTTTGTACTCATTACGTTTATTGACATCGCTTTTATCCGCCATTTTTGGTGCCGTTTCATGTGTATCTACAAAGTCTGGCAACACGGCTTTAAAACCAAACAAACGCTGCACATCGAATACGACCAGTCTCGAAGCGCGGCTTGTGCCAAATGTAACTATTGCGTACGGGCTTGTTTCATCGGTATCGATCCCAGAAATACCAACGAATACGATACCTGCATCAATTGCGGTGAATGTATTACCGCCTGCAATAATTTACATGCCAAACATAACCAACTCGGATTGTTAACGTTTAAGATCGGCGAACAGCGGGCCACGAAGTTCGCTATGCTGAGCATGAGGCTGTCATCTTTATCCTCGCGGGTGCACTGGACATTACCATTTGCCGCCCTGGGTTTGGGAATGTTCGTGTGGGGATTGGTGAGTTACGATCCTTACCACTTAGCGGTGTACCAGGCTGATAAACAGCATGGAGCCGAAATCCGGGACTATCGAGTGGCGGTATCGAATAAAATTTATGCCAACACATCCTTGGCCGTCAGCATTGAAGGATTAAACCCGGACCAATATCGATTATCCGATCATGAAGTGCAGTTTACCGAAGCGGGACGGGTTGATTTGCAATTGCATATCAATGCTCAATTACCAAAAGGCATACACACTTTTCTGGTCCATGTGGAATCCGAAGATGGTTGGAAAGACAGTTATCGTGTGCAACATTTTGTAGGCCAAAGCTCGTAAGACATGATTTGAGAGACACGCCTGGTAAGACAATGCTCATAAGACAATGCTAGTAGGAAAACGCAGATGAACAGTAAAACAGACAGCAATACATCAAGTCACGACCCCGACGCTCTGGGGGACGTGAAACAGGAAAAGTGGGGAGAAGTGCCGGAGGATAATTTCGGTTATTCCTCCGACGAAGAGCGCCGCGCCAAACGCGGATTGGAAGACTGGGAATTGTTGGAAAGTGTACCGCAATCGCAGAAAGGCGTGCCCAAATGGTTTATCGCCGTCATTGTCGCGGTCTTGTTAGTGGCTATCGGCTTAAGCTTTCCGTTTTGGGGGGACAGGCCCGGGTACGAACGGGACTGGATAAACTGGGGATTCGGTGCTGCTTTACTGTATTTGGCGGTATTTGGCGCGTTTGTGTATTTTATGGTGAACAAATACAGCACCAGCGTGGATGGGATGGAAGACGAGGAACACAGTACTCAAAAACAGCAAGATTCAGCACAACAAAAACAGGAAACCCGTAGCGATGACAGCGCCCCTGGTCCGCATAATCAATCCAAACCGCTCACCAGCAAAAAATAATAGAGTGCTTACCAAGCTGTCTCTATCGGTTGTAGTGGGGATTGTAATAGGAGTCACCGTTGCCGCTTGTGGCAACGATCAAACTGCGCAGCCGAAAAATTATCCAGATAAAGGGACGCCCCAGGCACAACTCTACATGGAAAAATGCAGCCAGTGCCATGCAGCACCTCTGCCAAGCACGCATACTGGAAGAATGTGGCCCAGCGTCCTGCAGCGTATGCAAATGCGCATGAAAACCAAAAACGTACAGCCATTGTCCCGCAAAGAGATGAGCATCATTCTCGGGTATCTGCAACAACACGCAAAATCCTCCCCAGACAAACCTTGAGAGTGCATGCATGGGTAATCCGGTAAAACTATTTTTTGTGGCCCTATTGATTTTAATGTTGTCTGGATGCGGTAGTGGAAATGCGTATCTTCTAGGTCCGCAAATGCACAACGACATAGAGATACTCGTGGAAATCCGCCCCGGCGCTCCAACTGTCGGCATGAACGAATTTTTAGTGATGGCTACTCAAAAAAACCGTTTGGCCGCGTCGAAATACATCGTCTCCATCAAATTAAAAGGCAATGAGCAATGGCATCAGGCCATTCAAGACGGGGCCACCGGCGTGTACCGCCGCGCGATTCGGGTCAATGACCCGGATAACGATGTGCTGATGGTGCAGTTGGCCGACAAAGACGGTAAACAGCCTGTCGCAGAACTTGGTTTTCCCTTGGTTGCAAATTAAAGTAGTCCCGATCTCAATAGATTCTCGTGAATACAGAGTTTTTAATCGCTTCCATACGGTAACAAAGGTATCGGCAACATAAATATAGGTAACTAAAAATAATGATTTAAGAAGGCGTTCAGCATGAGTGGCAATGGGGTGGGTTGGCGTGCGCTTAACTCAAGCTATTATGTATTCAGCGTCTGTAAATCCATTTGGTATCCTGCTATTTTTTTAGCCGTTTGGCCAAAGTCGGACTTGGTTTCCAGCGTCGCAGTATTAAAATTTTGTCGCCGCCCTTGCGCTCACTACACAGGGGGCAGGTCAGGTAGCACAAGTACACTTCTTTGGGCATACGCCCCATGTCGAATAGCTGGTTTTGCAGCGCTCGCATACTGGTTTTAATAGTGCCGATTCCGCCGAGGTGTAATAGGCCGTGTAATTTGAAATCGTTGTCCAGAATGCGGATAAACCGCGAAGGCGAGTCAGCCGATGTTAATAACCGGATCAGTGCGCCGCGCATTAATCCCGTTTGCGTCAATACCAATCCCGGCCATTGTTCCTGCAATTCCAATTGTTCTATGTCGTATTGTTGTTTCTGAACATAAGTGTCATACGACAGCGGCATATGCAAAAACGTGGGCATAGGCAGGGTGTGTGTGGGTTGTCCACTGAAATCGACATCTTTTTCGTGCCAGTCAGGATAGTGGTCGGGGCACTGGCATGCGGTTGAAGTCATGGACGAATGTGTTGGATAGGGTTTTACGGGCGAGGTTGCAGGAAGCCGTAATGCTTGGCGAATTATGATTCCTTCTGGTGTTTCGCCAAGACGGAAATTCCCGGTGTGGATTTTCTGTCGGTGCCGGCGTTAGAGTTTGTGCGCAGTTGCCGAACCGTTAAAAACAAATTCGCAAAGTACACCCAAAAACCAACCCCCAGAACGGTGGCCACGAAACTGATGGTTGGACCATAGTAGCGATGTATGGCTTGGACGGCATCATCGTTGTGAGGATTCGCCAATAATGCCTGGCCTTCCAAGATACCGAAAATCATCAGGGTGGAATAGAATCCGGCAATACCAACCGTGGTCCACCAGTATGTGTGTTCGATGAGTTTACGGGAATAAATGCTTACGCCTGCCATCTTGGGGATCAGATAATAGGACGCGCCCATAATGAAAATGACCACGCCACCGACGACATTGATGTGGGCGTGGGCCAGTGGATCGATCATATGGCCAGGTCCGCCGTAGGGGCTGCCAATGGCATCCAGCCACGCACGAATCGGCCGAATCACCTGGAGCACGCCGTGTACGGTACCGATAAAAAAACAAATCGCGGAAGTAATGAGAAATTTGACTAAGTGGAAGTGTTCGGGCCGGTTCATTTTACTGACTACCAATTTTTAATACGCCTGACATTTAATGCGACGAAATCATTTGTGACAGAGAGTGAGCTGAAAATGTTTCTGTCAAAAAAGCCCGGTTGATGCCGGGCTGTTTGATAAAAACTTTAAGTATTCAAAAAGCACTCATAATTTTATAGCTAAGGGCGTAAGCTTTAATTTCAAACTACGCGCTTATTTTTCCTGGCTTTTGCGGTTTTGGGCTGCCATGTCCATCCCGGCGCCGCCTAACAAAATTGCAAAAATCACCAACCCGCCAAAAACAATAATCGGAGCAAAACTCGCCATACTTCATCCCCTCCCAGGTGTGTACCGGTTAAATGTAAACTCTTTATACCAAATAAGTGTTTGTTTTAAATGAGTTTTTAAAACCAGTGTTGGATAATTAAAAAGCTGAATAAAAAGTGATCGTAAGATGGGGTAGTCTACCCAATCACTTTTTGCTATGCAAGGCTTTTGTAAGCTTGAAAAAACAGGTAAATCAGTAGGTTATTGAGTACTGAAGAAATAAAGCGCTGCCGGTACCAGCAGCCACAACAACCCTTTGATGAGAAAAAATAGAAAGCAAAACAGGCCGAGTTTTTTAAAGCGATCCTGCCATCGAAGACACGCCGGATCGGCTGTGCATGGTGCGCTTGGGTTCTTGTCTGAAATGATGGGCATGTTCCGATTCTGTTCCGACTGCTATGCGGGTAGGTCTGTTTATTTATCGGTTGCCGGCGGCGGATCCTTGAGAGCCAGGCAAATTACCAACCGGCAGGTGGCAATAGCAGGGATTTGCTCACATTGTCGCGATCACCCGCACGGCATCCAGACGCGGGCTGGCGGCATCCAGGACTTTATCGACCGCGGCCAGTTGAGTCTCAAAGAATTCGATTTCTTCATTGCGAATATTGGGATTAACCAATTGCAACGCTTTTAATCGGCTGACTTCTCTGCTCAAGGCATCATTGGCTTGCCGATGGGCTTGCTCGATAATGACAGGAGCTTGTTGTTGGGCGAGTTGATCGCTGGCAAATACCAAATCCCTGATAGGCTGCTTTTGAGAGCGAATCACTTTAATGGCGGTTTCTTGTGGTATATGGATACTGTGTTTATCGATATACACCGACGCGAGATCAGCGCTGATATCATTACCTTTTTTGTCCAGCACGAAACGCATGGCGGTCGGCGGTAAGTAACGGCTGGTTTGCAATGATTCGCTAGCGGCGGACGAAATCACATAGATGGTCTCCAATAACAACTCCCCCGGTTTGAAGCCTTTGTGCTTGATAGCCGTCACGGCGGTATTGCCTTGTTCGGCGCTTAAAATGATATCCATGGCCCCGGCAACCAACGAGTGTTCCCAGGTCATAAAATGCATGTCTTCGTTCGCCAATGCCGTGGCTCTGTCATACGTGATCGTCATACCGTCTTCGCTTAAGCCAGGGAAGCTGTGAATCGACATATATTGCCCCGGGTGCAAAACCAAGCTGGCGGTGCTGTGTTCTTCCACGTCAACACCAAAACAGTCAAATACCATGTCCAGAAACCGTGGTAGGCGCGGGTCTTGATCGTGTTGTTGCGCTTGCGCTTTGATAGCGTTGGCGGCCCGGGGCCGGCAGGAGTTGTATTCCAGCAAGCGGTCGCGGCCGCGGCGCAGTTGGTCGATGAGTTTTTGGTGCAGGGATTGGGTGGTGTCAATGAGTGCGGGCAAATCCTCCAGGCCTTCGTCATATTGGTGCAGTGCTTCTACTAATGTGGCTTGCACTTGTGTGAAAACGGTATGACCGGCGGGGCAGGTGTGTTCGAAAGCGTTTAAACCCGCATGATACCAATGGTACATGATGGCTTGTGGACTGTTATCCAGATAGGGCACATGAATTTCAATGGTATCGGTTTGCCCAATTCGATCCAGCCGGCCGATGCGTTGTTCCAGTAAATCCGGATTCAACGGCAAATCGAATAAAATCAAATGATGGGCGAACTGGAAATTGCGCCCCTCGCTGCCGATTTCAGAGCAAATTAACGCCTGGCAACCGGTGTCCGGATCGGCGAAATAGGCCGCCGCCCGGTCACGTTCCACGATACTTAGACCTTCGTGAAAAACCGCGGCGTGCAGTCCCGCAGCTACCCGCAGGCATTCGGCGATTTGCAAGGCGGTTTTGGCGCTGGCGGCGATTACCAATACTTTTTGTGGCTTTAACGCTTTGAGCGTGGCGATCAACCATGGCACCCGCGGGTCAATGGCATGCCAAGGCGGCTGATCTCGAGTGCTACTTTGTTGGTATAATAATTCGGTGCTTAATAGTATTTGTGCGTCATTGACGCCGGAGAGTTCAAAATCGGCCAGGCTGGCCTGGTATTCGTCGGGCAGGGGTAAGGGCGCGGGTTTGACTTTTCTGTCAGGAAACCCTTTTACCGCGGCCCGGGTGTTGCGAAACAACACCCGTCCGGTTCCATGACGGTCCAGCAAATGCTCCACCAACTCCTCCCTGGCCACGGATTTCTCGGTTTCCGGCGCCTTGGAATCGGTCAGCAGGGTGAGCAGGTTATGATGATCATCTTCATCAATCGTGGCCAGCAGGGTTTTGTAAGAATCTTCGTTTAAGCGGTTTTCCAATAATTCCTCAATTGCTTTGGCGACGGGTTCGTAGGTTTCCTCTTCGGCGAGAAACGCCTGAAAATCAGGGAACCGGTCGGCATCGAGCAAGCGCAAGCGCGCAAAATGACTTTGCTTGCCTAATTGTTCGGGCGTTGCAGTGAGCAACAGCACGCCTTTGGTTGCATTGGCGAGTTGTTCGACGATTTGATATTCGAGGCTGGGTTGATCGGGCGTCCACTGCAGATGGTGCGCTTCATCCACGATCAGCAAGTCCCAGCCGCCCGCCAGCGCTTGTTGAAACCGGTTGGGAAATTTGCTCAGGAACTCCAAACTGCACAAAGCTAATTGTTCAGTGTGAAAAGGATTGTCTTGATGGGTGCTTTCTTCATCCGCCAGGCAACGCTCTTCGTCAAAAATACTAAAACGCAGATTAAAACGCCGCAGCATTTCCACCAGCCATTGATGCAACAAGGTTTCCGGCACCACGATGAGCGCGCGCTGGGCTCGTTCCGTCAGCAATTGAAAATGCAGGATCATTCCCGCTTCTATGGTTTTGCCCAATCCCACTTCATCGGCCAGTAACACTCTGGGCGCATAGCGATTGGCCACTTCATGAGCAATATACAATTGGTGGGGAATCAAGCCGATGCGGCCACCCGTCAACCCTCTGAGGTCGGACTGGGCCAGGCGCTTAATGTGCTGTAAGGTTTGCGCGCGCAGTGAAAACCATTTGTTGGTGTCGATTTGTCCGCTGAACAATCGGTCCGTAGGCCGGCTGAGTTGGATAAAGTTATCCAATTGCCCTTCGGGTAATTCGGACGGCTCGCCGGTTTCGTTGGTTCCAACATAAGTAAATAGCCCATCGTCCTCCTGCACGGATTCAATGGTTAAATGCCAATTTTCATGGCTTTTCACGGTGTCGCCTGGCGAAAACCGCGCCCGGGTCAACGGCGCGCTGTGCTTGGCATAAACCCGAGTTTCCCCGGTGGCCAGAAACACAATTTTGACACTGCGCTGGTCCACGGACATTACTGTACCCAGACCCATGTCTAATTCCGTATCGCTGATCCAGCGTTGTCCGGGAATGAATTCTGCCAAAATGTATCCTCGTTAGTTAAAATCATTATTGTACTACGTGAGAATCAGCGCAGGATGATTTAGATCAGTATAGTTTGAAGTGTACGATTATGTGAAAATTGGTTGCGGGATACAAATCTAATGGCGGTTATTGCAACATAAAAATCAAGGAGGAATTATGCGTGTTGTGCTTTGCTTGAGCGGCATATTGTTGCTAACACTGTGGGCTCCCAGTTGGGCGGATGACTATAGCGATGCTGTCAATACGTCGGCAGTCAATCGTAGAACGCCTAAACCACCGCCTCCACCACTTGTGCCATGCCCGCCGCTTCCTCCTGGCGGGAAGATTAAAAGCCATTGTGTAACACCTACGCTTGAGTCGTTGAAAATGAAATACCTGCAAACAGAAGGGTATGCCAAGCGGGGATTGAATTTTTATTATTATGCGGCTGAGTTTCTTGATAGACACAGGTTGTCCAGGATAGCGGTTGCTCATCAAGCTAATTTTTCGCTCAACAAACAAACCTTGTTTGCTGAACTGGGATTTCCGGAATTTAAAAAGCAAATGCATCGCGAAGGTCAAATCTTGGATGTGTATGCCTACCGTTTTGATTATCAGGGCAACAAGGATTATTTGCTTATAATATATGTGACAAATGATCAGGTCTATCGGATCGGCTATACGGAAACCAACCTCGAAATCGACAACACCTGGCGTGACTATTAGTTCCTTTAAATAAAAAAACGGCCTCCCAGGAGGCCGTTGTAAATGGACTTAAAGTTGGGTTACGATGGTTTACATAGTGCTAGGATCCACTAAATAAACAGTCGTGCTTTTCACTGTCATTGTAGCGCTATTGTCATCAAACGTGCCTCTCGCACCAACACCTCTTACCATGGCACCGTCATCCAAGCGGGCTTGCAAATCGCTAAGATAATTGGCGAATGACGTGTGTAATTGCCAGACATCATTTTGCCGGATGAAATACATGCCGTTGGCTGTATCGGACTGTAGTGTGGTGGCTATTCCCAGTTGCGTTACATCAATCACTACGCCTGCGCGGCTGATGTGATGAAATAATCCAACACCAGTCAAATCCAAAGTAATATTGCTGGCGTTTTCGTCGATATTGATGGCGGTTGCCGAGGTATCCGGCCAGCCTACCAATAAAGTCCCGGGCAGGGCGGATACGTTGACGATGGTCCGCGCGCTGAAGTCCGCGGTTTCGGTGTTTGCAAATGGTTTAACAAAACCCCGAACTTTCACCACGTCATCGGTGGCAATGTTGTCCAAATTGATGGTGCCGGTATCGATCTCGTAGTTTGCCGGATCTGCGTCTTCGCTGGCGCCGGTACCCGTGAAATCAAATAGCGTGATACGGCGGCCATCGATGCTTTGCACATCAATTGTCACTGGCGAGGTGGAAACCACGGTGGCCCTTAATGTGGTGAATAACAGTCGAGCGTATCCCGAGGTGGCATCCAATACCAGGTTTTGCGCTTGATCATTGATCAAGCTACCAAACACCGTAATACGTTGACCGACCGAAATATCGTCTTTGGACAACGGTTCTATGCCAAGTTGTCGGCGCACCAAGGTTTCATCGCCGATAGAGACTTCCGCTTGATCGTTAAATACCACGCTGCCGTTCTGACGGATTAAGGTAGCGCCTTTGATGGTGAGCACATCCCCCGTGCGACTGGTGACATTGCCCGTGACTACATCCATAGTACCGCCTGCGACACTGGAGCCGGCATGCACTTCCGAGGCTTCAAAACGGCGCGGATGAAATTTGACATCGCCGATCACCACCACGGCGGTTAAGGGTGTTTGCTGGGCCAAATCCGCCAGGCCGGCGCTGCCTTGAGACACGTTGCCGTCAATCTCAAATACGGTATCATCGGTGGTGTTGACTTTTAGCGTACCGAAGCGCTCATCGGCGCCATTGATGACATGTATAAAGGGACGAATAATCAAACGAAAACTTGAATCGGTGGTATCCACTGATTTAAGCGGACCGCGGGCGCGATGAATCTTAGTAGACTCGACATTGACCTCAGCCAATAATTTGGGACTCACGGTGACAATGGGGCTGCCATTGTTTAAATCCACGTTATTGGTGGCATTGAGGTCAAAATCCAATGTCAAATGAGCGGGAATACCGGGGGCGATCAACAAGGACCGCTGGCCTTCCAAGCGCACACTAAGATCGATTTCGCCAAGCGCGGAGCCTTGTTCATCTTGAATCAAGCTAACGGCAATGGCATCACCATTGTCGTCTTCCACCTGGATGTCTGCATTGGCATAGTCCAGCTTCAGGGTTGCGCTGACATACACCCCGCTGGGTATTGTGGCGGCGGTTAAAAACTCCGTCATTTCAGTGTATTGGGCGAAATCCACGCGAGTGCTGAGTGGCACGGTTTCCACCACAGCGCCATTGGCTTTGGTGAGGGTAAGGGATTTGACATCCACGGTGTAGGTGGTGAAATCGCCGGGCGCGTCGGTTAAACCTATAGTGACAACACCGGTGTCTTCGGTGTTGTCGCTATCGTCGCTATTGTCAACGCAACCTGACAGTACCGTGATCATGGTTAACACGCTGATCCATGTAAATAACCGTGCAAATAACGACCACAGCCGTTGTTTGCTATGCTGAAAAAGTACCTTGTATAGTCTCATGACAGGTTCTCCTGCTGGTTAAATGATTGGCATTGAAAAAAATTGCTGACTCCGTAATAAAAAGGGGCGCAGTCAAAAGTGGTGCCGTTAAATCTGATGCCGTTTGTTCTGCTCACATCCTATTTAACGCGACCGTGTAGATTAGGTTGACAAATTAGTTACGAAAATTTAAAAAACCCATGAAATCAACGTCCGAAATGATTTAACCTATACGCCAGGTTTTGCCAGATCTTGCAATGATGTTCCAAACATCGGGGCTAAAATGGAAAATGGAATAAATTGGGGCAAGCGCCGCTTAATTGGGATAGTGTTAGGCCCAGCTTTGTTTGCGCTGTTATTATTGCTACCGGTGCCTGCGGACATGTCCCCGGAAGCCATGAAAGTGGCCGCAGTCGCAGCATTGATGGCGACGTTCTGGATGACCGAGGCAATTGCCATTCCCGCCACCGCGCTGCTGCCTATTGCGTTGTTTCCAATGTTAGGTGTGATGCCCACGCCCAAAGTGACGGCTGCTTATGCCAATCATTTGATCTATTTGTTCCTTGGTGGGTTTTTAATCGCCGTCACCATTGAAAAATGGCATTTACACAAACGCATTGCGCTGCACACCATTCAGATTGTCGGCGTGACTCCGCAACGTATAGTGTTGGGCTTCATGCTGGCTACTGCGTTTTTGTCCGCCTGGATCAGTAATACCGCCACCGCCATGTTAATGCTGACCATCGGTTTGGCCGTTCTGAGCCAGGCGACTGCGGCTTCGGCGAAGCTGGCCACTGGCGAATCTCAAGGCAACGACTTGCGGCATTCGACATTTGGTACCACTTTAATGTTGGCAATCGCCTATTCGGCGTCGATCGGCGGTGTGGCGACGCTGATTGGGACACCACCCAACGCCATTCTCGCTGGCATTATCGAAAAGAACTATGGTTATACCATAGGATTTGCACAGTGGATGATGTTTGGTCTGCCGCTTTCTCTGGTGATGTTGTTCGTCACTTGGTACTACTTAACGCGTTTTGTGATGGGCAAAGATGTCGCTCAGCTCCCCGGAGGCCGGCAGGCCATTAGCGATCAACTAAAAGCACTTGGGCCCATGAGTTCGCAAGAGAAAAAAGTTCTTGCCGTATTTGTTTTTGTGGCCGCCGCGTGGATTCTCCGCGGCTTGTTTGACTTTGAATTTCTAAACAACGTCAAAGATTCCAGTATCGCGATATTTGCCGCCCTGTTGCTTTTCGTTATTCCCTCGGACTGGAAAAAGGGGGAGTTCCTCCTGGATTGGGATACCGCTGCGCGCATACCGTGGGACATTATTATCTTATTTGGGGGCGGTTTCGCCTTGGCCAGTGGTTTTGAAAGCAGCGGCCTGACGCCATGGATTGCTAACGAACTCGTGATACTGCAGGGGATTGGTGTGTTGTTGACCGTACTCGCGGTGGTTCTCATTGTGATTTTTCTCACTGAAGTGACTTCCAATACAGCCACGGCTTCGTTGATATTACCGGTTGTGGGGGCGTTTGCCCTCGCCGTGCAAATTCACCCATACTATCTCATGGTGGCGGTGGCCATTGCGGCGTCGTTTGCCTTTATGTTGCCCGTGGCAACGCCCCCCAACGCCATCGTATTCAGTAGTCGTCAGATTTCCATCCCACAAATGGCAAAAGCGGGCATATGGTTGAATTTGATCGGCGCTGTGGTTATTACAGCATTTGTTGTGTTGGTTTTGCCAAGAATTTTTGACTTGCATGTGAGTGAGGTTCATTGAATATTTAAGGCTCTGACGGCCAGAAAAAGTGAATTTTCAAAAGGAACAAGCGTACTAAGGTGGAATTTTCATATATACTTGAGCGAAATGCGTTTGGATATATCGACGAAAAATTTACACTAACGAGTAAGGAGCCGGGAATGAAAAGATTCGGGACATTGTTTTTGCTGATCTGGTCCGCGTTGACTGTTTGGGGTTGCGCCAGTACTACCGTCACCGGAGTCTGGAGTGATGAGAAATACAAGCAAATTCCGTTGCAGAGCATTCTGGTGATAGGAGTAGCGGAGAATCAACGTAATCGTAATATTTTTGAAAGCTCCATGGTGGCTGAGTTGGAAAAATATGGTGCCAAAGCCATCCCAAGTGCGAAGGTGTTGGGTGATCAGGAGATAAATAAAGAAAATGTTGTGCAAGCCGCTGAAAAGAGCCAGGTCCAAGCTGTATTAGTCACTCGCCTGGTTGGTACTAAAAAAGAACAAGTGTATCAACCGCCTACTACTTACGGTGTACCTGACCCTTATTACCGGCGTTGGGATTCCTATTACCCGCATATGTATGACTATGCATATACACCGGGGTATGTAGCTACCTACACCAATGTGTTGCTGGAAACCAGTGTGTTTTCGGTAAAAGAACGCGGCTTGATCTGGTCCGCAGCGACGGAAACGTTCGAACCGCAAAACATTAATGAAGAAGTCAAGAAGCTCTCGGAGGTTCTGGTTCGGAAAATGCGACAGAGTCATTTATTGAAATAGTGACTATCGCCCAGCAATAAATTAACTGTGTGGGAGGGTGGTGAGGTGATTTTTCCTGTGATCTTTTAAAAAGGGTTTAAAAGAGTGCTGCGCGCGCCAGGGTATGAACCGCGCAGCACAACCAAGGCCGCTCCCTGGCCAAATCAAACGGTTACGACTTCGCTTCAAGTTCATCCGCAAATTCGACGTTTTGGTCTTGTCCTTCCACCTTTTGTTGCTGTCCCATTAATTGTTGGTATTCATCGATGCTAATGTATGACCAGGCGGAATAGGTATCAAATAGTTTTTCTAAAAACAAAGCATTTAATTCGTGGCCCGGCTTGTGGGCATAATAGTGTCCCAATATGGGTACACCCGCTAACGACAAATCACCGTAACAATCCAGAATTTTGTGACGCACGAACTCGTCTTTGAAGCGCAGTCCTTCTTCGTTAACTATACGTTCACCGTCAACCAGTATGGCGTTATTGAGGGAGCCTCCCTGGATCAAGCCAGCTCTTTGCAACATCTTTAGTTCACTGACAAAACCAAAAGTGCGTGCCCGGGCAACGTTTTTTACAAATGCTTCATTGACCAGTTCGACTGATAAAGTCTGAGAACCCACGACGGGATTATCAAAATCGATGGATACTGTAATACGTTGCATATCCGACGGCATCATGATGGCGAATTTGTCTTTGGTCCTGACTTCGATGGGTTGGTGAATCCATATGGCATGACGAGTGAGATCTTGTGACACCGTGCCGATATGCTCGATTAATGATACAAACGGGCCGGCGCTGCCGTCCATGATAGGCACTTCGGGACCATCGATCTCGATAAACGCGTTATCCACGCCGCAACCTCTGAGCGCCGCCAACAAATGTTCCACCGTACTGACGGTGACACCGTGCTCATTGCCCAATACGGTGGACATTCTGGTTTCGACAATATTGTACCAGCGGGCCGGAATAAATCCGGTTCCCGCCGGCACGTCCTTACGGTGGAAGTGAATGCCTTGTCCTTCGGTTGCCGGGCGCACAATCATGCTGGCTTTTTTCCCAGTATGCAGACCAATTCCGACATAAGTGATAGGTTGTTTTAAGGTTCTTTGTGTGGTGGCAGTTTGATTGTTAAAAAGTGTCATCGTTATACCCTTTGCATTTAAGATACTCACTAA
Source organism: Gammaproteobacteria bacterium (assembly GCA_022340845.1). Taxonomy (GTDB): domain Bacteria; phylum Pseudomonadota; class Gammaproteobacteria; order SZUA-152; family SZUA-152; genus JAJDNG01. The sequence continues at coordinate 28,983 of JAJDNG010000036.1, forward strand.
AAAATATCCGGATGAACAACCGGTGTTTTTCTCTTTTGATTATCCGTTTGCTGATAAATATACGGTGGATACAGGATTGGCGTATGTCCCGGTGCGCCAAACGCTTGTCCCTGTATTTGGCTATATACGCCAAACAGTTATCCTTTGAAGGAACTGGCTTGGAATAAATAGTTGGGGAGAGACATTGGCTGGCGACATGGGATTGTGCATCGCGTATAGAATTTGGTGTTGCTTCTGGAAGGAGCGGCACACTAATTATTTTCGACTATACTTAGGAGGTCTTGTCACCCGCTGTCGCTGAACCGAATAATTTATCTTTATCCATCCTTCAATATCCGGGGTTTTAGTGATGGGATTGTTCGAACGTCAAATTGAATTCAAAAATCCGCAATACAGATTGGTCTTAGCATGCTCGACGAATTAGAAACGACCAATCAACGCTATCGAATCGCATTCGAATTAAGTCCGGATGCCATCAACATAAACCGCCTTAGGGACGGTTTATACATCGATATCAATGAAGGTTTTACTAAGCTCACCGGTTATACACGCAGCGATGTGATCGGTAAGACATCCAAAGAGGTAGGTATTTGGGCGAATATGGAAGACCGCTATCGCCTGGTTGAGCTACTTAAAAAAGATCAGCGTGTCAGAAATCTGAAGGCCAGATTCATACGAAAAAACGGCTCAATCACTACGGGCATCATGTCGGCGGAACTTATCCAACTAAATGGCGAGTCCTGTATTTTATCCGTCACCCGGGACATAGGGGAATTGGTCCATTCCCGGCATGCGTTGTTCGAAAGCGAAACGCATTACCGCCACCTGGTGGAAACAGTGCGCGCCATCCCCTGGATATTGGATTTATCAACCTGGTGCTTCACTTACGTCGGTCCGCAAGCCAGAGATTTATTGGGTTACGACATTGAAGATTGGTATGAAGAAGGATTTTGGGAAAATCATCTTTACCATGAGGACCGGGATTGGGCGGTGAGGTATTGCCAAGAATGTACCGCTCGCAATGAAGACCATGATTTCGAATACCGCATGCTCGCCATCGATAATAGCGTGGTGTGGGTGAGAGACAATGTGATTGTTGTGAGTGACGCTTCCGGGCCGACTCATTTGCAAGGCTTTATGTTTGATATTACGAAAGCCAAGCATGACGAGCAAATCCTGAAAAGAACAAATCGCCAACTCGAATTGTTGTCCACGTCTTGCCAGCAGATCAACTCAATACTGGACAGCGATGCTGTGGTGCGTAATTTGGTGCATACCGGAATAGAATTACTAGGAGCTAAATCTGGCGCCGCCGGCTTGGTCGAAA
>JAJDNG010000054.1 GCA_022340845.1 Gammaproteobacteria bacterium
CAATACCCGCCTGGGCAGCATCCATGGCGTTCATACCCCTTAGTTCGACATAATCGGAAATGGTTTTGGCCAACACCGTGCGCAAGAAATCTTCGCCATACCCTGTGGTGGAAACGGCGCAGGTTTCATTGTCCGCATAAACGCCGCAACCGATGACCGGCGAATCGCCTACCCGGCCCCAGCGTTTGTTTACTAACCCTCCGGTGGACGTCGCGGCCGCCAGATTGCCGTTGATATCGTAGGCAACGGCGCCAACAGTGCCTAGGTTATTGTCTATGCCTTCGGTTTCGCTGTCGTGGTCCAACATCATGCGGTGCGAGCGCTTCGCTTGTTTGAGCTGTTCGATACGCTGGTCTGTAAGGAAATAACCGTCAGGCATTAATTCCATGCCACAATGTTCCGCGAAGTGCAGGGCGCCTGCACCGATCAACATAACGTGTTCGCTATTGGCGATCACCAGGCGGGCCAATTGTACGGGATTGGCGATATTGGAAATGCCGGCTACCGCCCCGGCGGACAAGTCGTGGCCATCCATGATGGCGGCGTCCATTTCCACTTTGCCATTTTCGTTTAATACCGAGCCACAACCGGCGTTGTACAACGGATCGTCTTCCAGTAAAGATGTGCATACTTCCACAGCTTCCATTGCAGAACCACCGCGGCTGAGAATTTCCCGTCCATGTTCCAGAACGGTGCGTATACTTTTAAGGTATCGCGCCGCTTGCGCTTTGTTTTCCATGCGATCCAACGAGCCGGCACCGCCGTGGATCATGAGGGAGAAATGTTTTTTCATACGTCAATTTGTCGCCTGGATCCTTAAACACTGTTAACTCATTGCGCGATATTTCGAGAGTGACTGCACAAGCGTAGCGTTTACCGCGAGGTTTTGCTATTCATTGCGGATTTGCATAAACTGCAGGGAAGCAATGAATTCACTTAATAAACAATACACAGCGCAGCAAGAGAGTATCCCGAACGCTAATTGTACTGTCATTATAATAGTCAGGGGAGGGCATGTGGGAGAACATAACCATCGGTTTGATGACAGCTTATGGGCTGTACCCGGTTTAGGAATCGATTACGATCGCACCGAAGAAGTGCGCGATGAAATTATTCTGCTTCGGCAATATTATCCTGAGTTAGATCACTGGAGCGATCTGGCGATATTCATGGCCTGGGGCAGCTTCAGTCAAGACAATCATGATATGAACTGGAGTCCGGTGTTTTGCCGTGATGAAATTTTTCCGGCGTATTTGTATTTTCTTGAGCAAGGCGGAAATATTCTGGAATGGTCGGCGGACGATGCGCAGCAGGATTTGACCAAGATCATGTAACGGGTATCTGTCAATTTGTTGACAGATACACAGCCAATCCCTGCCCGACAGGGTTAAAAAAAACCCCGCGGTCAGGGCGACCGCGGGGTTGTGTTTTCTCTTTCCTTTTCGTACTTTCTTTTCGGTATGGCTGGTTTTATCGTATTAGCTAAGCGAATGTTAGCTGTTCGCTACGATAAAGCGTTGGAGAATGAAATTGAAAGTGCAACTGTACTATTGATCATAGTCACGGTACCTGGGAGCGTCAAGTTGTTTTTAAAGCTTTGAAAAAAACCATTAAAAAACGGCCGTTAAAGGCCGTTTTTTATCGCTGTCCCTGTCGGGCTTATTTCCAGGTGGACAGTTGTGAGTAATACGCTTTGGCGCCGTCGTGCATGAAATAATAATCCCGTATGCCTGCTTCCTCCAAGGCGTATTGCAGCCACCGAACTTGCTTGCCCACCTCATCATAGATAAACAAAGTTTTGTTGCTTAGTTTGGCTTTTTTCAGGTATTTGGCGAGTTTTTCTTTATCGTCCAGGCTTACCCAGCGTTCTTTGCCGGGGAAGAAGCCGACACCGGCGCGTTGAAATTTATCACGCACGTCCAATACGATTGAATTAGGTCCCAGGTCTGCGGCTTTTTCACTAAAGGTATCAGGGTCTAACAAACGCGCTTTGAATTTATTCGTTGCAATTAAATTCTTGAGGTCAACCGGGCTTTTACCCAATAACTCGCCCCGGCTGGGATATTTATTGACCCATTCGAAAATGCCAGCGTCGAATGCGTGAGTGTCTGTAACCCCGGCAGCCTCAGATTTCTTCACCGCGATATAGGATTTATAACAGGTTCGGCCGTTGCAATAAAACACGATGGGCTTGCTGGTTTTAGCCCTTAATTCCATCATATTTTGCTCAAAGGTGTCTTCCGCCACAGGGATATTAATGCTGCCTTTTACGCGCAATGTATCGTATTCATAGTGTGAGCGGGTATCCACAATGACGACTTCGCTGAATATGCGGTTTAATTCCGAGATTTCGATGATGGGGATTTTCGGAAATTCTTCTCGGCCCGGAAAACCTATGTCATTAGAGCCATTACTTTTAGAGGCATTGCCGGACGCCATGGCTATACCGGTTAGTCCGACAGACAAGATGATTAGTGCCAAAATCACTCTACGCATACACTGCTTTCTCCGCATAACTGCTTGTTTATAAAGGCGCGAATTGTTTATTCGCCAAATATTTGATAATTAGAACATTACCAATAACTAATATATCGAACGGACTCTGGGAAACTTTAGTCAATTTGTCAGAAAATTTAAGTTCACAGAAATGAACGACTTGCTGGACCAGCGAAAGACGAGATCTTGTGGTTTTGGACAGGGTTGGGTGGCTGGTTTGGTAATCCTGAATCTAACCGGCCACGGCTTTGACTCTTAGGTTGGGACGTTGCACGCGTGAAGATACATTACGCTGCTGTTTTAATCGGAGGATGATTTTATTGCGCCAGACGGTGTCCATAAGGTGGGCCGTTTTGGCAAAGTGGGCGCCGAAATAACATTCTGCTGCTGAGCGCGAACCTAATTTGGGCAGTTTTAACCGGGTTTGACCGATATTATGCATGCGTTGCGAAAAGGCGGGGGTGTTGGATTGTACAAATTCAAAGCCGGGTGCGCGCTGCTGAAATCCTTCCAGCCACTGTTTGCAGCGCTCTTCATTGACGATTTGCTGAAAAGCCGTGGATAAAGTGGTGTAAGGATTGAGTTTGGCCGGGTTGCCACCGTGGCTTATTATGAAATTACTCAGTTTCGGTAGATAGATTTTTTGATAAAAATACTGAGCGACAATCTGGCTTTGTATGGTTTTGAATAGGTCTGAATCATTGATTTGCTGTAGGGCCAGAGTGTCGGCCATTAATTCATCCCGTTGCGCGGTATACAAAGACAATTGTTTGTAAAACGGGGCGTACCATCGGAAAAACCATACAATCAGTTGTTCTCCCAATAGTTTGCGGCGTGAGAACGCTTTGGGGTACAGGAACCATATTCCCTGCAACTGATGAAGCCAGTTCACTACGATGTTGCGCCCTTTGGAGTATTGTAGAAGTTTTCGGGTGATAGCGAAGTTGAAATAGCGTTCAGGTAAGGTGTGCATCAGGGGAAAGCCGATCACTAACGTATTTTTTGACCAAAGTGGTATGCCGTTGATGGGGGTTTTGCAAATGGCTAATTCGAAATGTTCGCTGAGTAAAACAGTGTGAATCATCGGCCGGCGAAAACGCCCGCCGAGTAGGCCAAACGCATTCAACCAGCCCGCTTGTTTTTGGTTGTTATCAATCAGTTCAAACAGTTTCGGCGCCTTGGCCGCTGGAATCGTAATCCCTTTGGGCGGTTCAAAGGACATGGAAAATATATGATGGGACATGGCCGTGCTGAATATGAGTACGCCAATCCACACCAGCGCCTGGGATACATTGTCGATAGAAAAAGGATAACTTTGCGCGACGTCCACAAGCTGGGTGATCGCGACGATGCCCAGAACAGGGAAAAGCATTAAAAAGGCGTAGCCAGCCAGCGCTGCGGTCAATACCACAACGAAATAGGCTTTTGGATAATGAGTGGCGATGTGGTGGAGATTGAAACTGTGGACCGCTTGGCGCAGCGTTTGTGCATTTGCAAGTAACTTCTCTTTATTAATCATGCGGATACTTCTGTTTTTCGGTGTCTGTTGCAGTATGTGATGCGATATCGGTAGAGCGACGGAGATAAATCCATATCAGTAAAACATATTATAGTACCGAGTTCAAATAATATTTAATGATAAAGAATGACGAGGTTCACACTTTGGATGCACGATGCGTTGCGATGGTGTCATGAGGAGTTTGATTGAACTTCTAACCACTGTTCGCCCAACTGCCGTCTCGATGGCAGGATGCAAATTAGCCGTTTATTGGTTGGCTGCCGATTTCAACCGTTTGGTTTCCTGGCAGCTCAGTTTAACGCCTAACCCACAGGCTTTCTCGTAGTCGGCCACGGCATTTTGAAAGTCCCCCATTTTTTCGTAGACATAGCCGCGGTTGTTGATGGCCAGCGGATTGGCCGGCTCGATTTTAATCGCCGTATTACAATCGGCAAGCGCCGCCCCAAAATTGCCCAACTCGGTATTCGCGGCGGCCCGGTTGGTTAAAGCAGTGACAATACCCGGATCTACGGCAAGTATGTTATTGCTTAAATCAATGAGAGACTGCCACTGTTTATTCTGGAACGCCTGCAAACTTTGATCTAACAGGGATTGCAGCTCGCGGTCTTTGATTGTCGACTCTGTGCTTATGGAAGATGCGTTGGTATCGGATGACTGAGCCGGTGCACTGGGTAAGGTCGCAACGGTGTCTTTGTTTTGTGGGGCAGAGGTAAACTTTGCTGTGCCCGGTTCTTGCGCCGCACCGCTAGTCGAATTACCGGTAAATGCGTTATAAGGATCGCTAAAATCCCCAGGCAACTTGTCTGTGGTATTGGGTATGGTTTCAGAGGTGTTTTCAGCCTCATTATTAAAAGAAGTTTCGGTCGCAGTTGACGACTGATCAACCCACTCGAGATCGATTTCTTTACCTTCAAACACCGCCGCAGGTGTGCCGTCGTTTGTCATGAGCGTATTGTTGGCGGGATTGCTTGGCTCACGAGTGGCGGTTGTTTTAACCGGCGCGGATTTGACGCTGGCTTTTTTCGGTTTAGGTTTTTCCGCCACAGATTGTTTGGCTTTGGTGCGCGCGCTTACATCGCTTTTGGCCAATTCGCCGGGTTTTTCCTCTTGTGCCACGGGCACGGGAGTGGTGTCGCTGTCGCTGCCGCCTATGTAGTAGCCGCTGATAAAACTTACTATGGCAATTGTCGCTGCAATAGCCAGATTTTTAACCGTTTGTACATAGTTCGCCAGGCCAGCTTCATCTTCAGTGTCGAATATGATTTCCTCTTCCGGGTTAACGTCTGATTTCCGTAATACCGGTTGGGTCTGGGTGTGCGGCATTCGCACCGATGCCGACGGTCTGGCTTGAGGCTGTGATCGGGGCTGCGTCTGAGTGGCAGTCTGTTGGCCCGACGCCAGTTTGGATCGGGAATTCGTTGCACTATCACCCGGTTTCGGCAATGCCCCGGATTGAGAGCGGATTCTTGATTCGGCATTGGCTGTTGGTTGTTTTGCCGATGGTTTGGAGGTTGGCGATGGCTGGACTGCCCTTACAGGCGCTCTGCTCGCCGAAACAGTGGGCTTGCGCCGCGCTGGTACCTCTGGATTTTGCGATACGTTTTTCTGTGGGGCTCTGTTCTGCGGGGCTCTATTTTGTGGCGCCTGGGCGTTTTGTGACTGAGCTGGGTTTTGTGCGCGTGTTTGCGCGTGTGGTTGTGGTCGAGCAGAGCGTGAAACAGGATTTTGCGAGCGGGAGACCGGTTTTTGTGTAGGCTGCCTGGTGGGTTGAGGTGGCGAAGGTTTCGCGTCAGATTCCTCCACTTGGGTGCGCAATAACTGGCGTTCTCGATCCGACAAGACTCTTTTTTGTGTTGCGGGCTGGGGATGGCTCGCCGCCTTGGCGTCGTCACCTGGGGTGATGACCCGATTGATGGTTTCATCTTCCCGCATGCCTAATGTGGTTTCCCACATTAATTGATCCGACATCCATTGGCGCTGCTGTTCCGAATTTTCGGATTCCTCATACTGCTGCGGTTGATTGTTTTCGAAAAAGTCATCGAAAAAAGTATCCAGTTCCGAATCTTCCTGCTTTGCTTTCGGTTTGGATACGTTTTTCTGCGGCGACTTTTTTTGTGCAGCTTTTTTTTGAGGTCGTTGGGCCATTGGATTTTAAAGTGTTGATTACATGAGTAAATTAGTTGGACAATGGGTTGTTGCAGATGTTCGGGAACAGTAATCCACTTGGGATACATTTCGGTAAGCGATTAAAAAACTTTAACATTTTCTTCGCCACCTGATGATACCAGACGGTTAAGGTAGCAACACTACCTAACCCAGGAGGGCCTCGCGCTCAAATTTCAGGTGATGCGAGAATCAAACCATTAGGGCTCAGAGCGATACGCTGTCTGTAGTCCTGTATTGATCTTTTGGATTTAGCCGCGCTATAAGCCAATGATTGGGATAACGTTTATCTACTTGGGGTTGCTTGAGGTTGCTTGAGTCTGCTTCGTCAAGGCTGGAATAATACTTTTAAGCTGCCTGGCGATGCGGCCATGTCAAATGCTCGCTGGGCATCGCTCAACGCAAATCGTGATGTAATCAGTGGCGTGGGATCAACGGTGTTTTCCTGCAGCAGGGACAATGCCGGTTCGAACCGACCGCAGCGTGAACCGACAATGTTGATTTCATTGACAACCATACGGGAGAAATTAAGCTGCGTTTCTCCAGCATAGGTGCTTTTTAATACGACGGTACCGGTAGGTTTTACCGCGTTGATCGCAGCCTGTAATCCGCCAGGCGAACCACTGGCTTCAATGACTATGTCGGCTTCCTGCGTGGGAATGTGTTGTTCATCCATTGCCGGAATATCGAATTGATTGAGAATTTGCCGCTGGCGATCATGACGGGTAATCACTTGTAATTGGCATGCAGTAGTCTTGATAACTTGTGCGATGAGTAGCCCGAGGCGCCCTGCGCCGATGACAATCACTTTGTGTTCGGTACCAATGTTGACTTGCTCCAGTATGCGCGCCGCGGCGGCGATGGGTTCAGCGAACACCGCTTTGTCGTCCGGCAGGGATTCGGGAACCTCATGCAGGTTGGCAACGGGTAAGTTCAAGTATTGGGCAAACGCGCCGTCGCGGTTCTTGATGCCCAGCACCTGTCTTTGGCTGCAATGCTTGTGTAAACCTGCAGCGCACAAGGCGCAGTGTCCGCAACCGATATTGATTTCCCCAACCACGCGTTTGCCGATGAGGTGTTGTGCGCCGGGAGCCGACACCACTTCTCCCACAAATTCATGTCCCGGGATACCTGAGAAGGGGTAGTAGCCTCTTCGCAATTGCACGTCCGTGCCGCAAATGCCTGCCAACAATACCTTGATCAGTGCTTCGTTATCCTGTGGGCGAGGCACGTCCAAATTATCGCGAACCTGGATGGTCTGGTTTTGCAACCAGACTCCCCGCATGTGTTTGGGGGCATTCATGAGTTTTTCGTTGTTTTCAGCAAGAGTGACAAGTAAACCAGGCAAAGGCCGCTGATAATTAAACGGTTTAAGCCGCAGATAAGCAAAAGGTGGAATGGAATTGCCGGGTTTGGATTCTTGTTGAATGGTGCAACCGGCAGTTACAGGGTTTTATGGGTGCCGTCGCAAAAGGGTTTATTCGCGCTGTGTTTGCAACCGCACAAAAAGAGTTTTTCGGATTTTTCCGCGGTAAACGAAACCGGGGAAAATTCAGTGTCTTTATGCGAGCCGTCACAAAATGGCTGGTTAGCGCTGCGGCCACAGGCGCACCAATAATAGGTTTTTCCGGCTTCAACTTCGACGCCAAAAGGTGATTTTTGTGCGATTTTGGGATTTGCCATTACGTCCTCCGATGGATGTTGTATTAAAAGCGTGTATCAATTCTTGCCTAATATGCGGCACAACTATTTTGCAGACAACAATAGCGCCCTGGTAACTCGATTATTGTGCTGTTGTTCGTGCTATTGTCAGGACTATTTTTGTTAAAGCTCGTATTGTCAGTACTATTATTGTCAGTAATAGTATTGTCAGTAATAGTATTGTCAGTGGTCTGGCGATTGGTAATGTGTTCTGAGCGTGCCGGTGACCCGTGCTGATGTCGCGGTCGTATTCTAATACAATGCGGTGATTTAATGATAGTATGGAAAAACCATCCTAATAAACATGCATTTAACCACAAACCAACTTAATGACGCACGACGACATTCGTCAGGTAAATTCAGATGATGAGAAATAACACATTGGGCTTGTTTTCCAGCGCTTTGCTGGCAGTGTTGTTCGGTACTGCCGCATCGCAAGCTGCCGATACTGCACCACGCAATCCCGAATCCAATCCCGATAAAAACAATGGCAAGCTGCAATTGGAAAAAGTCGTCGAGAATGTTTACGCCATCGTCGGCCCATTGGGAAATCGTACCCCCGCCAATCTGGGCAATAACGCCACGTTTGGGTTTTTGGTAACGCCAGAGGGTGTGGTATTGATAGATTCCGGTGGGACTTACAAAGGCGCGCAACGCATCCATCAGGCCATAAAATCTGTCACCGATAAACCCGTCAAGTTTGTCATTAATACCGGCGGCCAAGATCATCGTTGGTTGGGCAACGATTATTTCAAACGCCAGGGGGCCAAGGTTATCGCCAGCAAACAGGCGGTTGTCGACCAGAAAAGCCGCCTTAAGGATATTTATTTTGTGCTAAGTAATACAGCCGGCGATAAGGCTATAGAGGGCACGGTGGAATCCTATGCGGATATTCAATTCGATGACCGCTACGAGCTTTCAGTCGGTGGGGTAAAACTGCAAGTGGTGCACCCGGGCGCCGCACATTCTCCGGGAGACGCTTATGTGTGGTTACCCGCGCAAAAAGTCGTGTTTTCCGGCGATATTATCTACACCCAGCGCCTGTTGAGCGTAATGGCGTTTTCCAGCAGCAAGTCCTGGGTACATGCGTTTGAAGCCGTGGCCGCGTTGCAGCCGGAGCATGTGGTGCCGGGGCACGGTAAACCAACTACACTGCAGACGGCCAGGCAATCCACCTATGAATATTTGACCACGTTGCGAAACAAAGTGGCCGAGTTCATGGATCAAGGCGGTGTGATCCAGGATGTCAGTAAAATAGATCAGTCGCAATTTAGTTATCTCGAGAACTACGATTCGCTCAAAGGCCGCAACGTGCAGCAGATATATCAGGAGATGGAGTGGGAATAATGCAGGTCTACACGCCACGAGCGTCAAGAGAATATCCTGAAATACAAATTACTCCGCCTATCCTCTTGGGATTAAGCTTAAATCAAGGTTTAGCGTAAACCAAACCTGCGGGATTCACTAACGTACCTGGTTTCGCTGAGATAATACCAGGAACTGTTCTTCCACGCTTTGCGGGCGGGAAAAATAGTAACCCTGCCCATAGTCGATTCCCATCGTGGTCAGCTTATTCATGATGTCTTCGTTCTCCACGAATTCCGCCACCGTCTTCATGTGCATGGTGTGGCCAATAGTGTTGATGGAACTCACCATGACTTCATTCACTTTGTTATAAGCGACCGCTCTAACCAGGGCGCCGTCGATTTTCAGGATGTCCACTTCCAGGTTTTGTAAATAAGCGAAGGAACTGACGCCGCTGCCAAAATCATCCAACGCAAATTTGCAGCCCAGGGCCCTCAACCGGGCTATGAACCGGGTGGTTTGTACCAGGTTGGTCACCATGGCGGTCTCGGTGATTTCAAAACAAATTCCGCTTGGGGTTACTTGGTACCGGTTAAACATGTCCATAACAAAGCCAAGCATGCCCGGGTCGCCAATACTGTCACCGGACAGATTGATGGTGCATAAACCGCCTTGCAGCAAGCCTGATTCAATGCTTTGAAAAGTGTGTTCAACCACCCATCGGTCAATAGACTGAATTAAATGATAGCGCTCTGCCGCCGGTATGAACGCCCCCGGCGGGATTACCGAGCCGTCCTCATCGATCATACGGATGAGTATTTCATGCAGGATTTCCTGTGGATCGGTTAGCGAATGGATGGACTGGGCATATAGCCTGAATTGGTTTTTTTCCAAGGCGGTTTGGATCTTGTGGGCCCATTGAATGTTCTGCGTATGTTGGGCCAGAACCTGGTCATCCGGTTGGTAAACGTGGACACGGCCACCGCCATCGTTTTTCGCTACATAGCAGGCGGAATCAGCCGCTTGCATGACGTGACTGATGTTGCCGCTGTGTTTGCTGAGCGTTACCAAGCCGGCGCTGGCGCCGACGCTGAAGCTTTTATCGTCGAAAATAAACCGATAGGCGGTTATGTTTTCCACAATGGTTTGCAGGATCTTCAAGCCGCGTTCCATTTCGCAACCCTCCAGCAACAAGCCGAATTCGTCACCGCCCAGGCGTGCCAAAGTGTCGCTACTGCGGGTTTTGGACTTGATGATTTTTGCCAATTGTTTTAATAGCGCATCGCCCGCCGAATGACCGCATTGATCGTTAACGATTTTAAAGCGGTCCAGATCGATAAAGCAAAATACATGCAGTATGTCCTCGGCTTCCGCCTGTTGCAGCGCCGCGCGTATGCGACGCTCGAATTCCGCCCGATTGACAAGCCCGGTTAGTGAGTCGTGACTGGCTTGGTAAGTCATTTCATTGGTCAGTTGGTGCATGGTGGTGACATCCCACAAATTAATGTGTGCCACTTCCACATCGGCTACGTAACTGATTTGTTGTTCGAACACCTGCTCACCGATTTCTATCACGCGGGTTTGGGGTTTCCCGGTTTGTCTGGCGGTTTTTATGTAATGTTCCAGGTTGTTAAGAATTTCGTGGTCAGTGTTTTTTAGTAATAAATCGGGAAATAAAAACTCCGCCTGGGGATTGAGATAACTGATTTCCAGTGGACAGTGTTCACCGGTTTTTACTTCGATAATAGGCATGGGGCTCAGGTGGGGGAAGCTCGCCAGACGTTTGAGTTCACGTTCATAGCGTTTTTGCTCGGATACATCACGAACGATGGCACTGATGAATAACTCGTCGTCGATTTCAAGAGGGCTGAGGCTGATGTCCACCGGAATAATGTCGCCGTTTTTGCACTGCGCAATCAATTGCTGGCCGTTTCCCAATGGTCTGGCCGAAGGACTTTGTTTGAAGGTGTTTCGCAAGGTTTCATGGCGGTGCCGCACACTATGCGGCACTAAGATTTCAACGGACTGGCCAATCAGTTCATTTTGGGTGTAGCCCAATACGTTTTCGCAGCGCTTGTTGACCAGGATAATGTTGCCATTGGCGTCGCTGATGATCAGCGGGTCCGGCGCGGTTTCCAACAAGGCGCGAAATTGCGTTTCGCTCTTGCGGATCAGTTTTTCGGCCTCGCGGGTTTGGCTTAAATTGCGGTTGTGTTGCAGCGTGCCTATAGGATTGCCATCGCGGTCCCGTACTGCCCGAAAGCGGATCTCAGTGGGGTAGCCGTAAACGTTGCACGGATCGTTCGCCTCCAGCGTGATGGTTGCATCCTTACCACTGTCGCGAATTTCGCAAACAGGGCATGAAGCCACTTCCGGTGGATGACAGTAGGCCGTGGCCTTCTGGCCGTTGACGTCATCAGAGCTTATGCCGTTGATTCGGTAATAAGCCCGGTTTGCACGAACGATGCGATCCTGCTTGTCCACCAACACGATGGGTTCGTCCAGGAATTCAATGGCGTTTAACCATTGTGTTTCAAGGTGATTAGTTTGGGTGTTGGGGGATCTAATTATCCAACGCCGCCATACACCCAAAATGACGCCTGCCAACACCAGCGTCGCCAATAGTAAAAGCCACAAGGAATCACCGGTCCGGGCGCCGGACAGGTTATGGGTAGTATCCGCTGCGTTCAGGCTAGCGTGATACACGCATGCGATTACGGTTATAGCACGCATGTGTCTGAAAACTCGCGAATTGGGGATTCTCATAATGAGTTCGGGACGATTCCACTATCTGGGCTAAAGAATTTCTTTTCCTAATAACCTATTTTCGGCCCAAGGGCTTGATCGCTTTAGAAACACCTGAACTTTTAATGATGTTGCCCCCATCGCACAGCCTGGCACAAGGTCAAGAGAATCAAAATTTTGCCGATTTAATTGCAAATTACAGCCAATGTCCGCGTTGCTGACTTGTGGGTACGGCCAACAAGAACATTTTCTCAAGATTAGAGCTTCGCTTAATACGACACCTCGGTGGTTTTATGTATCGAAATAACATCATTGATTTCAATGACTCCACCAGCGTGCATCGAGGATTGGAGCTAAGAGTTATTCTGTTTTCCATCATTCTATTGTTGCTGGTGGGGGCTGTGACCTGGCAAATGGTCAGCCAGAGCCAGACCAGGCTTATAGAATATCAAGCCCGTGAGCTGGCCGAAGTGGTGAGTCGGTTTGCCGCCAGTGCGCGTTCAGTGTATGCCAAGGAAGTCGTGCAAAAACTCAAACAAGACGGATTTGGTTCGCGGGGGCAATATCACGATATCAAAGGTTTTGTGCCGTTGCCCGCGCAATTCTTAAAATATTTAGGTACGGCCACTGCTAATGATACCGCCGGGCTTTATCGTTACAAACCGGTCAGTAAATGGAATCTGGAATCCAGTCAGGGGCTGAATGATGACTTCAAACGTTGGGCCTGGTCGCAATTGGAGGCCCAGGATAAACCTAACCCCGCAACGCCCATCCAATGGCAGCCGGCATGGCGTATCGAAACTATTGATGGGGTAAAAACCTTACGCTATTTGCGGGCCGATCCGGCGGTAGGACAATCGTGCGTGGATTGTCACAACGCTTTTGAGCTGCGTGAGGAGGTCAGGCAACGCCGCATTAACCAAGGCATTGACGCGGGCAAACAATGGCGACTCAACCAACTCATGGGCGCCATTGAGGTCGCCATCCCCCTCAATCGGGTCCACGCCATGGCGAAAAGTCAAATGAGCCAGACGTTTGTGCTGATAGTCGGTGTGGTATTAGCGGGATTGGCAGTCATCGGTTTTTTTATTTTCAGTGACGTGACGCGCGCACGCCGTATGGCCAGGCAGCTGAGCTGGCAAGCAAGTCACGATGGTTTGACCGCATTGGTTAACCGCAGCGAATTCGAACGTCGCCTTCAGCGTGCCCTGGACAAAGTGAATATTGACCATAATCCCCACGCCTTGCTGTTTCTGGACCTGGATAACTTCAAAGTGGTGAACGATACCAGCGGGCACATGGCGGGTGACGAGCTACTCAGACAACTCGGTCAATTGCTCAAAGCCGATATTCGCATCGGCGATACCCTGGCGCGTCTCGGGGGCGATGAATTTGGCGTGCTGCTGGAGAACTGCGCGATCGATGAAGCGAAAAAAGTCGCGGAAAAATTGCGCCAATCCATTGAAGATTATCGTTTCTGCTGGGAAGCGCGCAGCTTTGATATTGGTGTCAGTATCGGCTTGATTACGGTTACTGAACAAAACCGCAGTGTAGCGGAATTGTTGAGTTCGGTGGATTTGGCGTGTTATGCCGCAAAAGAATCCGGTCGTAACCGCGTGGAAGTGTTAAGCAGCGAACAAGAGATCAAGCTGAAACGCACTGAAATAGAATGGGCGACGCGCATTACTCATGCGTTGGAAAACGGCCTCATGGGCATAGCGATCCAGGATGCGGTGGCGTTGCAAACCAATCAAAAGCCGATACGCTATCAGGAAGTGTTGTTGCGCATGCGGGATCAAAGCGGTCAACCCGTAAATACGGCGGGATTGATCGGCGCGGCGGAGCGCTACAATGTAATGCCGGGCATTGACCGCTGGGTGATTCGTCATGTGTTTGGTCTCATTCGTGACGGCATATTAAAAGTGGACAGCGACCGCTACATTGCCATCAATCTGTCCGGCAATTCCATTAACGATCCCAAATTCCTGGCTTATGTGCAGAGCCAGTTCTGGGAGTTTTTTGAAGTTCCGCCGAGTTATATCTGCTTCGAAATCACCGAAACCGCCGCGGTCGGCAATCTGGTCAACGCCAAAAAATTCATCCGCACACTAAAACATCTAGGTTGCCATTTCGCGTTGGACGACTTTGGCTCGGGTTTGAGTTCGTATCGGTATCTGCGAAGTTTGCCGGTGGACTTTCTTAAAATCGACGGTAAGTTTGTCAAGGACATGCAGAAAAATGCCCTGGATTTCGCCATGGTGGAAGCGATGGTAAAAATTGCCACCGTAATGGGAATTCCAGTCATCGGCGAATGGGTGGAAAACCAAAAGACCAAGGATATGCTGACCAA
>JAJDNG010000078.1 GCA_022340845.1 Gammaproteobacteria bacterium
ATCGCCGGCGTGGTGCAGTTTACCGAAATGTTTGTAAAAAAAACCAGCCCTGTGCTTTATCAAATGCTGGGTATCTTCCTTCCACTTATCACCACCAATTGTGCCGTGTTGGGTGTAGCGTTACTGAATTTGCAGGAAGACAACACATTTATGCAAAGCGCCTTATATGGCGTGGGTTCCGCATTGGGATTTACGTTGGTTATGGTCTTGTTTGCCGGATTAAGGGAACGGCTTGCGTTGGCCAATGTACCGGTCGCTTTTGCCGGAGCACCTATAGGCTTTATCGTGGCCGGATTGTTGGCTATGGCGTTTATGGGGTTTACGGGATTACCGACTAAGTAGGTTGTTCGTTGTTCAACACTTAGCATGCATTCTTTCGCGGATGCATGGGAACGAGAATAGAAAGTAAAATTTACAACAGAAGGTGGAGACTAATCATGATTGCCGCAATCGCCAGCTTAACATCGTTAGGACTAGGACTCGGCGTGCTTTTAGGTATTGCTGCCAAAAAATTAAAAGTGGAGACTAATCCACTAGTAGATGAAATTTCTGAAATGCTGCCCGGTACTCAATGCGGGCAATGTGGTTTTCCCGGGTGCGGCCACGCGGCCGAAGCGCTTGTCTCAGGAGATGCGCCAGTGACGGTGTGTCCGCCCGGGGGAAGGTCGCTAGCGGAGGAACTTGCCAAAAGGCTTGGCATTACCGTTGATTTATCCAACATGAAAGACGACGCCCCAATATTCGCGAAAGTCAGAGAAGCCACCTGCATCGGCTGCACCAGGTGTTATAAAGTGTGTCCCACTGATGCCATCGTCGGTGCACCCAAACAAATCCACGCGGTGATCCGTGACGCCTGCACCGGCTGCAAAGCGTGTATCGATGTTTGTCCGACGGAATGTCTGGTAGCCATCCCCATTCAGCAAACCGTACAAACTTGGCATTGGCCAAAACCGGCAATAGCGGCTTAAGTTTAGTTATACATGTTTTTATAGAAAGGGGCACGGTATGCGGTTATTTAAATTTCGCGGTGGTGTGCATCCAGATGGCCACAAGCAGGCCAGTGCAAACAAAGCCATTGAGTCGCTCCCCATTCCCGAGTATTTGTATGTTCCGGTGCAACAGCACATTGGCGCACCCGCTGAGCCTGAGGTTTGCGTTGGGGAGAATATTCTAAAAGGACAACTCCTGGCTCACAGTCAGGGTAATGTCTCAGCTCCGGTGCACGCGCCAACCTCGGGGGTTGTGCACGCTATCGAAAACCATACCGCGCCACACCCTTCTGGATTACCTGTAAAAACCATTGTTATAAAATCCGACGGTGAGGATCGTTGGATTAACACCGTCACGCCCATTGACCCTTTTCAGTTATCCGCTGAAGAAATCTCGATTCGCGTCGGTGCTGCGGGGGTCGTCGGTATGGGAGGGGCAACGTTTCCTTCCGCAGTAAAATTGAATCTGCGCAATCGCTACAGCATCCATACATTAGTCATCAACGCGGCGGAGTGCGAACCTTATTTAACCTGCGATGACCGACTGATGCGCGAACGCGGCCAGCAAGTTGTCGATGGCATTCGCATTATCCAACATGCCTTGGGCGCGGAAAAAGTCATAGTGGGCATTGAAGACAATAAGAGTATCGCCCTGGCAGAGATGACAGCGTCTGCCGCGAACTACGACGATATCACCATAACCAAAGTCCCCACGCGATATCCCATGGGATCGGAGAAACACCTGATTCAAACAGTAACCGGTAAAGAAGTACCCGCCCGGGCCTTGTCAGCTGACATCGGTATTATTGTGCACAACGTAGCGACTGCTCATGCCGTACATCGCGCCGTTCGATATGGCAGGCCGTTGGTATCACGTATCGTTACGGTCAGCGGTGACGCCATCAGAGAGCCGCGAAATTTGGAAGTTTTGATTGGCACGCGGGTCTCGGAGTTAGTAGCGTATTGCGGTGGTTACAAGGAATCACCGTCACGATTATTGATGGGAGGGCCTATGATGGGACAAACCCTTCCTCGCGATGAGGTACCCATCGTTAAAGGCGCCAGTGGAATTATTGCACTGAGCACACAGCAAGTCGCCGAGCAACTGGCGCGACCTTGTATTCGCTGTGCCAGTTGTGTCACCGCATGCCCTTGTGGACTATTACCACTGGAAATGGCGTCGCGTTCAAAAAAAGGCGATTTCCAAGGCGCGTTGGACTACGGCTTGATGGATTGCGTCGCCTGTGGATCGTGCGCCTATGTCTGTCCTTCCAACATACCGTTGGTGCAGTATTTTAACTATGCCAAAGGAGAATTGACTAACAAACAACGAACTCAGCATAAAGCCACCGAAACTAAACGCTTGGCCGAACAGCGCATTGCACGCCTGGAACGCGAGAAACAGGCTAAAGCCGAAGCGGCCGCCAAGCGCAAAGCACAAAAAGCCGCTGAGAGAGCGGCTAAAGCTGCTGCTAAAGAACCGGCGAAGGGCAAATCAGAAATCGCACAGAATACTTCCGGTCAAACCGCTGAAAAGGAGATCAGCGCATGAACACATTGACCGCTCAAGCGGCGCCTCACACTCACGGCGCCAACTCGGTCAGTAGAATCATGCTGATTGTCATCTTGACTCTGGTGCCTGCCACCGGTTGGGGTGTTTACCAATTTGGCTGGCCCGCATTGAATGTTCTTGTGCTGTGCGTGGCATCCGCATTATTGGCGGAAGCGGCATGCCTTCGCCTGGCCAACAAACCTGTAGGTTTATTTTTAAAAGACGGTTCCGCCATTCTTACGGCGTGGTTGCTGGCTATGACATTGCCACCTTGGACTCCGTGGTGGATTGCCGTGTTCGGTGGCACGTTTGCCATTGTCGTCGGCAAACAAATTTTCGGTGGCATTGGGCAAAACGTTTTTAACCCGGCAATGCTGGCTCGGGTGGCGTTGCTGGTTTCTTTTCCCATGGAAATGACTTTTTGGGTAGAGCCTAAACCGCTTTTCTCCGCAGGCGCGCCCAATTTTATGGAAGGTCTAGCCATTACCTTTCTGGGAGTTCCCAGTTTAGACTCGGTGAGCAGCGCCTCCATCATAGGCCACGTAAAAACGGGGTTTACCCAAGGGCACTCCGTAGCAGATTCTTTGGCCAGTGGCCAGTTTGACATCTTTGCCCAAGGTCTTGGAACAGTCGCAGGTAGCATGGGAGAGACTTCCGCCTTACTGATCGGATTGGGTGGCTTGGTTCTGTTAGCATTGCGCATCATCACCTGGCATATTCCAGTCGCAATGTTAGGGACGGTGGCATTGCTGGCCACCCTATGTAATTTAATCGCCCCGGAGCTTTACCCTAATGCTTTATTTCACTTGCTAAGCGGCGGATTAATGTTAGGTGCGTTTTTTATCGCAACGGATTTAGTGACCTCGCCCAGCACGCGCGTCGGACAACTGATTTTTGGCGCCGGTTGTGGCGCGTTAGTTTTTGTGATCCGCTCATGGGGTTCGTTTCCTGAAGGCGTTGGTTTTGCGGTGTTGCTAATGAATGCGGCCACGCCACTCATTGATCATTATGTACGGCCGAGAATCTACGGCCGCAACCGCAAAGGCGAGCCTCTCGCGATCAAGGAAAACAACGAAAGAGGTGCGTCTTGATGTACGGCAGAGGCGTTGTCAATCCCAGTTTTCGCCAGCGCACCGCCTATCATGCCATGTTGTTGGGCGGCATGGCGATGATTACCAGCGCACTCATTGTTATCGGCAACAAGCAAACCTACGCCGACATCGAGTTGCGTCACGCAGAAGATATGAAGCGTTCATTGTCGCAAGTCATTCATCCGGATATGTATACCAATAATTTGCTGGATGACGTGATTCAACTATCCATCGGCAATGAAACCAAAAATGTGTATGTGGCCCGGTCGGGCGATAAAGTCGTCGCCGTTGCCTTTGAAATGGTCAGCGAAGGCTACGCCGGTCCAATTACCGTTATGATCGGCATCAATCGCAAAGGCGAATTGCTGGGCGCCCGGGTGTTATCTCACGCGGAAACACCCGGACTGGGAGACAAAATCGAAGCGGAGAAAAGTAACTGGATATTCAGCTTTGGTGGATTGTCACTTTCCAGCCCCGGTGAATCGCAATGGAAAGTCAAAAAAGATGGCGGTTATTTCGATCAATTCACCGGCGCCACCATCACACCTAGAGCGGTGATAAAAGCCATTAAGACCGGACTTGAAATATTCAAAATCAATCAATCCGTGTTGCTAGCAGAGACACAACCGCAAACCCCAGAGATTATCGATACACCTGGCACTCAGAAAGCAACGCCAAATACAAAAGCAACGCCTGATATAAATGCAGTACCGAATGCAACAGGCACAAGCCCAGGTGAGCCGCAATCGGGAACCGAAAAAAGCGTTACTGATGGAGGAAAGACCAGTGGCTAATCAATACAAACAAATTGTCCGTGAAGGGGTATGGGATAACAATGTGGTTTTCTCGCAAATGCTGGCATTGTGTCCATTGTTGGCGGTTACGGGAACGGCAACTAATGGCTTAGGCATGGGCATTGCCACTACTGCCGTATTGATGGCTTCCAACTTTATCGTTTCGGTTTCCCGCGGCATGATCACGCCCGAAGTGCGCATCCCAGTGTTTGTATTGTTAATCGCCAGTATCGTGACCTTGGTGGATATGTTTATGAACGCGTACCTGCATGAGCTATACAAAGTACTGGGTTTATTCATTCCGTTAATCGTAACCAATTGCGCCATTTTAGGCCGAGCCGAATCTTTCGCGTTTCGTCAACCCATGCCCGCTTCGGTTTTGGATGGGTTAATGATGGGCGTGGGATTCACTCTGGCGTTGGTGATATTAGGAGCAACCCGAGAAGTGTTGGGCAGCGGTACTTTGTTTGCCAATGCCTCATTGATGTTTGGGGAGGTTTTCTCGATCATTGAATTTACCATTATTCCCGATTACTCCGGTTTCTTGCTCATGATCTTGCCACCCGGTGCGTTTATCGCGTTGGGATTTATTCTAGCCGGCAAGCGGGTGATTGATGCTAAAACCGTTAAAAACGAAACAAACGAATTGCCTGTATTGGATAATGACATCGCGATTGATACTGCGAAATAGATACAAAAGGTAATAAACAATGCAAATCTCAGTAGCCTATGCCCTGCCTGAAAAACAAATTTGGCTAGAATTGAGCGTGCCCGACAACGCTACCGTCATAGACGCTATACAGCAGTCCAAGATCCTTTCGCTATTTCCTGAAGTCAAATTAGAAGACCAAAAAGTGGGTATTTTCGGTAAATTTTGCAAACTGGAGACAAAATTAAAAGAGGGCGATCGAGTGGAAATTTATCGTCCAATTACGGCGGACCCTCTCACCGTACCTAGACGTGACACCGATGACGACGAGGAATCTGAA
>JAJDNG010000093.1 GCA_022340845.1 Gammaproteobacteria bacterium
CAATAAGCCTGCCATCATCACGATTACGCCACTGGCGACAACCCCAATGGTCTTAGAGATTCTGTTTCCGCCGGGTTGCTCTGCGCGAATCGAAATCAATAGCAGTAAAAACGCAATCCAAAATCCGTAACGGATTAATTCACCCGTATAAAACAACCAAGTGAACGATCCACAATAAAAGCTTTTGGCGGAAATGAGACCCCATATCATGGTGGCGATTGAAGTGAAGATAATTAATGCGCCCTGAAGTTTCCCCTGCCAGCTGGATCTTAAAATAACCGTCAAGGCTAAAAATGACAGCGTACAAACCAGATATCCACTGGTGGCGATCAATTCCATGGCGGCGTGTCAACTGGTGTCATATCGATTTTTAGATAAGTAAAAAGCAATAATGCTGTCGACTCTGGATATGAGAAGGATTACCGGCCTCCTTTGGCCCAGGTAACTTCATGCGCGGTCTGCAAAATAATGACCAAGTCTAAGAATAAAGTATAGTTTTTGATGTAAAACAAGTCATATTGCAATTTCTCCAGGGAATCCTTTTCGGAAGCGCCGTAGGGGTAAGAAATTTGCGCCCAGCCGGTGATCCCCGGCTTGACTCGGTGTCGTTCGGCAAAATAGGGGATTTTTTCCGTGAGATCCGTGACGAACTCTGGCCGTTCCGGACGGGGTCCCACAAAACTCATATCGCCTTTGAGCACATTGAAAATCTGCGGCAGCTCGTCCAATCGAACCTTGCGAATAAACTCCCCCACTACGGTGACCCGACTGTCCTTTTTCTGCGCCCATTGAGCGCCGTCTTTTTCCGCATCCACCCGCATGCTGCGAAATTTGATGACACTGAATAACTTCCAATGCTGACCCACCCGCACTTGCTTGTAAAAAATGGGGCCCTTGCCTTTCCCTTCAATCAATATGGCCAAAGCGACTAAAATCATTGCCGGCCAGGCAACCAGAAACAACGACAGCGCCATGACCACATCAAACACTCGTTTAATCCACGCTTGAACTTCACTTTGATTAAACCCGTCAGAGAAAATCAACCAGCTGGGATTGAGAATATCGAGTTTGATTTTACCCACTTCCCTTTCGAAAAATTGCAGTAAATCAATAACATCGATTCCGCTTAATTTGCAGTCCAACAATTCGTGTACCGGAAAACTTCGGCGGCGACGCTCACCCACCGCCACCACGATTTCGTCCACTTGTAACTGCGTCGCCAAAGTCAGCAATGGCACATCGGGGCGAACGATGAGGTTCTCATCCACCACATCGTGTTCCCCGCGCACGTGCACATAGCCCACAATAGTAAATTCGCGTTGATCGGTGGCCCTGCGTAAGTTTTTGGATATTTGACTGGCGCGCTCGCCGGCACCTAACACCAAGATACGGCGTTTTAAAATACTTTGGTCCACGGTTTTTAGAAACCCGATTCTCACAGCGCTCACCAAAACAAACGCAATGAGCAACGCGACAATAAGCGGCCCTCGATCCAAAAACAATGCCGGAATCAGGTAAAACACCAGGCTAATGGCCACCGCCGCCAGAATAAAGGCCGAGCAAATCCGCAGAACGATACCAGCCATACCATAGCGAAAGCGGCGCTGGTATAATCCCATTGCAATCAGGCTTAAGTTGACTAGCAGAAGATAAACAATCGCTTTCCAATAAAGCGGTGTCAGTGATTCCGCTACAAACCCGGTAAACGCTGTTTGCCAAATGGCTACGCCTGCATAAACCGAAAAAAACAAACCGGCTGATTCCAGCAACGCCAATGCGACAAAAGAAAACGGAATGTATTGTTTAAATACGCGGGCCACGACAGTATTGGTTTAATTATTGTTTAAGTTGCATTGACTTCCAGCAGTCAGCGTCGGCGGTTTTAAGAGAACAGCTGTCACTTTATCGACTAAGATCGAGAAATTCTAAGTTTTTTTATTTGTTATGAATAGTTCTAACACTGGGGAAAGCGACATTTTATACTATCTTGGGCTGGAGCGCGTTTCCTTCGCGAAACATTTTTTACATTTATAGGTAACTAGCCCGGCTACAAAACATTAGAGATGACTAATGCTTCAGCATTTGATATTGTTCGCCGACACCCAAATTCCCTTAAAATAAACCAGTAAGCGAAGAAACACCATGAATGTCACAATATACGGATCAGGATATGTGGGCCTGGTAACTGGCACCTGTTTGGCGGAAGTCGGTAACGATGTTTTGTGCGTTGATATCGATGAAAATAAAATAAAACGGTTAAACAACGGCGAAATCCCGATTTTCGAGCCCGGATTGGAAACCCTGGTTCAGCGCAACACCGAAGCCGGCCGCCTGAGGTTTACGACCGATGCCGTCCAAGGGGTCAATCATGGCTTGTTCCAGTTTATCGCGGTGGGCACACCGCCCGATGAGGACGGCTCCGCGGATCTGCAATACGTGTTGGCGGTAGCCACAAGTATCGCGGAAAATATTCAGGAATACCGTGTGGTGGTCGATAAATCCACCGTACCGGTTGGTACTGCCGACAAAGTTCGCCAGCAAATGCTCCAGGTTATGGAGAAACGTGGCACGAACATCGAGTTTGATGTGGTGTCGAATCCTGAATTTCTCAAAGAAGGTGCTGCCATCGAAGACTTCATGAAACCCGATCGCATTGTCGTGGGTACTGACAATCCCCGCACCACCGAACTGATGCGAGCGCTCTACGCCCCGTTTAACCGCAATCACGATCGCATGATCAGTATGGATATCCGCTCCGCGGAGCTAACCAAATACGCCGCCAACGCCATGCTGGCCACCAAAATCAGCTTCATGAACGAATTATCCAATCTGGCGGAGCGCCTGGGGGCCGACATTGAACACGTGCGCATCGGCATCGGCTCGGATCCGCGCATCGGCTACCATTTTATCTACCCTGGCTGCGGTTATGGCGGCTCCTGCTTCCCCAAAGACGTGCAAGCCCTGGAACGAACCGCCGCCGAAGTCGGCTATGACGCCACATTGCTGAACGCCGTAGAAGCCGTCAACAAAAAGCAAAAACACATTCTTTTCGAAAAAATAAACAAGCACTTTTCCGGGCAATTAAAAGGCAAAACCTTTGCTGTCTGGGGATTGTCGTTCAAACCCAACACCGATGACATGCGCGAAGCGCCCAGCCGCACATTGTTGGAAGCGCTCTGGGAGCAAGGCGCGAATGTTCGTGCTTTCGATCCTGAAGCCATGGAAGAAACCGGTAGAATTTACGGCAATAGAAATGATTTGATGTTGTGCCAAAAACCGGAAGATGCCCTGGATGGGGCTGATGCATTGGTGGTAGTCACCGAATGGAATCTGTTCCGCAGCCCGGATTTCGATCAGATTCAAACCAAATTAGCGTCACCCGTCATTTTCGACGGGCGGAATATTTATGATCCGGAACAACTGCGCAGCAAGGGCCTGACTTACTACGGCATCGGTCGCGGCGAATCTTAGCATACAAGAAGGACTTAACCTCATGTTTGATTTGAAAAATACAAAAATCGGCATCATTGGCCTGGGGTACGTAGGTTTACCATTAGCCGTGGAACTGGGGAAAAAATACCCCACCGTTGGTTTTGACATCAATGCCGCCCGGGTCGACGAACTAAAATCCGGCAAAGACAGTACCCTGGAATGTGAACCGGAAGAGTTGCAACAGGCCACTCATCTGTCCTATACCCACAAGGCCGAGGACGTCGCGGGTTGCAATGTTTACATCGTAACAGTGCCAACGCCAATAGACGAATTCAAACGGCCCGATCTCAGTCCGCTGCAAAGTGCCAGTAATACCGTTGGCAAGATATTGTCTAAAAATGACGTGGTTATTTTCGAATCCACAGTGTATCCCGGCGCGACAGAAGAAGTCTGCGTTCCCATCATGGAAAAAGTCTCCGGCCTCAAATACAATCAGGACTTTTTCGCCGGTTACAGCCCGGAACGCATCAATCCAGGCGACAAGGAACACCGCGTTACGACGATCAAAAAGGTCACTTCCGGTTCAACACCGCAAGTCGCCGATTACGTCGACGC
>JAJDNG010000098.1 GCA_022340845.1 Gammaproteobacteria bacterium
AGGATGCGCCTTCGGGACCGTTAACCAGCACAAAGAAAGCTCCCCTGTCTTCTTTGGGCGCATACTCTTGAGGAATGTGCTGAAACATCCAAGCAGCACCGCTCAGGGTAGCAACAAATAACAACACCACAAGTATTTTAAACCGGAGAAAAAATTGCAATGCCGCAATATAAGCGTGACGCACTTTTTGAAAAACCCAGTCTACGCCTTTGCTTAAACTGGCGCGACTGTGTTCCTGAGGCAGGATTTTTGAAGCCAGCATTGGGGAAAGCGACAAGGCGAGAATGGTGGAGAACGACACGGCTGCCGCCATGGTCAATGCGAACTCTGTGAACAAGCGTCCGACATCCCCTTCCATAAATGCAATGGGTACAAATACTGCAATTAACACGACGGTGGTGGCTAACACTGCAAAGCCAACCTGACGTGCCCCCCGGTAAGCTGCGACTAACCGGCTTTCACCGTATTGCTCCATACGCCGGTGCACATTCTCCAACACCACGATGGCATCGTCCACCACCAATCCAATCGCTAGCACCAAAGCCAGTAAGGTTAGAATATTTACCGAAAACCCCAGTATCCATAACACCAGGAACGTTGCGACCAACGATATCGGTACGGTAACAGCGGGTATCAGCATGGCGCGTACACTGCCCAGGAACAGAAAGATCACTAAGATCACCAGCGCAGTTGCGATGCCTAAGGTGGTATAAACTTCGGAAATGGCGCCTTTAATGAATACCGAAGTGTCGTAACTTTGCCGGATTTGCATGCTCTCGGGCAGTGATGAGTTGATGAGCGCCATCTCTTTCTTTGCCGCGTCCGCCACGGCGATGGTATTGGCGGTTGATTGTTTTATAATGCCCAATCCCACCATAGGAACACCGTTGCCACGAAAGAAAGTGCGATCTTCCTCTGTACCTCGCTCGACGCGTGCCACGTCTCCCAGGCGTACCAAGTATCCATCGTCGCCACGTTTAATGACGAGGCGGGCAAACTGCTCAGCATTATTGAAAGCACGTTCGACTCGAACGCTAAACTGCCGGGTACGGGATTCCACACTGCCTGCCGGCAGCTCAACGTTTTCCGCGCGCAATGCGCGCTCTATGTCGGACACAGTAAGTCCGCGGGCGGCCAGTTCATTACGGTCTATCCATATCCGCATTGCAAATGTTTGACTACCGCCTACCCTGACCCTCGCGACACCGTCGATCACTGAGAAGCGGTCGACAAGATAACGCCTTGCATAATCGCTTAACTCAGGCACTGTCATACGATCGCTGGCGAGGTTAAGCCACATGATGACATCTTCGTTGCTGTCCACTTTTTGAATATCAGGTGGATCCGCTTCAACCGGCAACTGATCCAAAACACCAGAAACCCTGTCGCGAATGTCGTTGGCGGCACCGTCTATGTCTCTGTTAATGTCGAACTCAATGGTGATTGCCGATCTTCCATCTTCACTGACGGATTCTATAGTGTTGATCCCCTCAACGCCGGAGATGCGATCCTCTATCAATTGGGTGATGCGAGTTTCCACGACGTTAGCCGCGGCTCCGGGGTAGATGGTTTCAATTGAGACCACAGGGGGATCAATGTCTGGATATTCACGCAGGGGCAGGCGGTCAAAAGCAACCAAGCCAAACGCTATCATCAGCAATGCCAGCACCGCAGCCAGAACCGGCCGGGTAACTGAAAGGTCAGAAAGGATCATTGCGTGGCTCCCAGCATTTGCTGCAGCGATTTTGTACCATCCTCAACGGCTTGAATCGTAACCGGTTGGCCAGGGCGAACTTTATCGTTGCCATGTGTGATCACTCTGTCGCCTTGCGTCAGACCTGCGACAATTTCCACTTCACCGGGGCGGCGGCCGCCAATGGTGACTTGCCGGCGTTCGGCAACATTGTCATTGTTCACCATCATTACATAGTGTTCACGCCCCCGCTGCAATAAGGCAGACTCCGGAACTACGATGGCCTCGCGTGGGTTTTTCAGCATTTCAACTTGCATTAATACACCGGGTTTAAGAGTCCGGTCTGGATTGGGTATGTAAGCGCGA
The DNA here is from genome assembly GCA_022340845.1 of Gammaproteobacteria bacterium. GTDB lineage: Bacteria > Pseudomonadota > Gammaproteobacteria > SZUA-152 > SZUA-152 > JAJDNG01. The sequence continues at coordinate 2,060 of JAJDNG010000098.1, forward strand.
ACCTGAATGGAACGTGTCACCGGATCGACCCGGCTGTTTATACTATGAATTTCGCCTTCAAAACTGCGGTTGCCGTAAGCACTGGCCTTGGCCTCAATGCCTAGGCCGATTTTAAGTCTTGGTAAGAATATGCTGGGAACAGTGAAATCGAGTTTCATCACACTGTCGTCATCCAAAGTCGTGATGACGTCTCCGGGTTCTACCAAGCTGCCACGACTGATATTGCGCAAACCCAACACGCCTGCAAACGGCGCTTTGATCATGCGATCCGATAGCCGAGATTCGATGGCCACTCGTATCGCCCGGGCGGCATCCAGATCACGAGTGCGTTCGTCAAGCAATGATTGGGAAGCGGATCGCTGGGCAACTAACGATTTAATGCGTTCATATTGGCGGGTTGCCTCAGACTCTCGGACGCGTGCTTCTTTTAACAAGGCGCGTTCTTCGGCACTGGTCAACTCCACCAGCACATCACCGGCGTCGACTCGCTGGCCATCGTCAAAATGAATATTTGCAACCGTCTCGGTTACATTGGCGGTCACCGAAACCGATTCGTTGGCTTTAAGCGTGCCTAATGCCTCAACACGGTCCACAAAGCGGTCAACCTTAACCTCAGAGATGATCACCGGGGATGATTTTGTCTGCTTTGGCGGAGCTGCGTAAGATAGTGCGGGGAGCATAAATAGCGAAACCAATGGCAACCAAATAACTCGGTTGGTAATGTTTAACCTTGGAATGGCGAGATGAAAATTACAATTCGCGATCTGAACGCTCGATTTCATTTTTAGTCTCTTTGACACTGATTCTCAGTGACAGTTAGTAAATCAGTTTCTTCTGGTTACCTGAGCAGCTTCACTTCTTCATGAGTAGCCTTGTGAAACGCATGGATTAATGCCGCGATAATTATTGGTTTTTAGCACTCGTGCATGCATCATGCTTTTGCATACAGTTATGAGACAATTAACTAACACTGCACGTTCCACTTGGGTTATTACAAACCCTAAGGTCTCACCTTGGTTATATCTCGATCCAAGTCGTAAAAGATTCAAGTCAACACCTTGAAATATTTACCTACATAGGGAATTTTTGTGTGCTAACTGTGGCTTTTTATTTATAGAATCAGTAAGTTAAATTTTTGTTTAAACTTATTTATAGATGAAGCAGGATTTTATAAATGCATTGACTGGCTGGCGCCGTTTGGGTGCTTGCGAATTTTATCGCACTGGGTGCTGCTAGCGTGGACGCTTGAGTAAAAGATGCGGGTTTGGCGGTGAAGTCCATTTCGCTTCACGGTAGCGCCGGCGTTACGACGGTATTTTTAAGGAAACGACCAAAATCAGCGGCAACCTGGGCGCGAATAGCCGTACCGGCGTTGACCGGAATTATCGTACTTCTACCTGCTTCACCATCCATGGTGAGGTGTCCGCCGGTGACTTAGGTTCTGCGGCCAGTGCGAGCACCGTTTGGCTTACTTTTATAACTTGCTCACCATTTAATATGAGACAATTCACTAGGTAGAATGCGCTACGCGCGCGGCACTTGCATGCGATGGCATTTCCCGCCAATCCAGCGTGTCTATCATTTCGTAATCGGTTGTCATTCTGTCAGCAGCGATCGGTCTGAAGTATTGGTCGGCGTAAGCTACGTGGGTCGGGTGATTTTTATAACTTTCCAGTACGTCTTCATGGGCAAATCGGATTAACCAACAGTAGGTGTAGCGGCTGTTTGAATCCACTGAGCGGCCTATCTGCACATCTAGAACACCAGGAATTTTACTTAAATCCTGTTTACCTTTGTACAGCATTTCTTGGATGATGCCTTGATCGTCGGTGCTGGGTTGGTAAACAATCACGTGTTCGACGTTGTGCCAGGGCTGGCATTGTATCAACACTTCGGCAGCGCGCCCCGCGCTATTTAAGAGCTGCATGCAGCGTTGTACTTCTTTCGCGATCGTTTCGCGCACTTCCGCAAATATTTGTTGGTAGGAAATTTCTCCTCTGTTTATATTTGCTTGAACTTTTTTCACCATGGCGTCTGCCAACACGGTGTAATAATTTATCTTTGCTACGCCATGGTCTATCAACTTATGAAACTGACGATCGGTTAAACCGGTGCCGCCGTGTATCACACACGGGATGTTTACCTTCTCCTGGATTCGTGACAGTCGGGTATAGTCCAGGCGGTGTTTGGTTTTGGTGCGTCCATGCACGGTGCCGATGGATACTGCGAGAAAATCAACGCCGGTTTTATCAATATACGCTTTGGCTTCTTCAATGCTGGTGTAAACCGGAGCTTCGGGTTGTGGCTCGCCATTTTCCACAGCGAAGCCGGTCACATAGCCGATTTCACCTTCCACCGGAATGCCGCAGGCATGCGCCATGGTGACAACATTACGGGTCAGTTCGACATTCACGGGAAAGCTTTCCGTGGCGGCGTCAAACATCACACTGTTGCAACCCAGTCGGATCGCCGTTTGTACGGTTTCCAGGCTGCCACAGTGATCCATATGTACAGCAACAGGCACGCTGGCCCGTTTGGCCGCGTTAACGACGGCAGTCATTAATGATTCGAGGTCATATAGACCGAAATGAGGTTCAACAATATTTAGAATCACTGGAGAACGAGCTTTTTCGGCAGCGTCTATAACCGCCTGCAGAAAATCCAGGCTTACAATTTCAAATGCGCCCACTGCATAACGATTGTTATATGCGTGATATAACAAATCTTTTATATGGACCATCGCCATAGCTGGACTCCTAACAGAATAAAAAACCTCACTTGTTGTATACAAGCGATTAATTAATGGATCACCGGTTTTGTACGTTCAGGCAGTTTTTCAACATCCGTTTGCGAATTTTTCCAAGATTGTGGAAACCATTCAAAGGATATGTTCAATACCTAATGGTAAGCATGCAGAGATTTGAGCATAAATAAAATTCGATTTTTTAAATGGGTATAATAGATCATCATCTATGGATGATCGGATTCCTCGGCAGCTTGCAGGCTAGTCCCTCGGACTGGTTATGGCGTGTAAGCTAATTGTTCTGTGGTGATCGCCGTGTAGCGGTACTTCTGTCATTTAAAATAGCACATTACAATCAGTTTCGTTCCGGCAGCAAGGATTCCAGGGTGCGAATCTCCTCAGCGGAAGGATCACACAATGTAACGTGGCCAAGTTTCCGCCCCGGCCGTGGGGCCTTACCGTAGTAGTGCAGATGTGCGCCGGGTACATTCAATATCATCGCAGGGTCGGGCAGTTCACCAATCACGTTGTACATGACACAATCGGCGCGCGTGCTGGTCATGCCCAACGGCCAATCCAGTATGGCGCGCAGATGATTTTCAAATTGACTGGTTACCGCACCTTCAATGGTCCAATGTCCCGAATTGTGCACTCGCGGTGCGATTTCATTGGCCACCAGTTCGCCGTCGCAATCAAAAAACTCAAAAGCCAGTACGCCAACATAATCCAGTGCCTGCATCACTCGCTGCACATAGTCTTGCGCCAAGGTTTGTAAAGGGTCGGCGATACTGGCCTGACTGCGCTCCAGCATCCCATGTTTGTGCAGGTTTTCCGTCAGCGGATAAAAACCCATGCTGCCGCTGCGACTGCGCACGGCGATGATGGATACTTCGCGGTGAAATGGTATGCGTTGCTCGGCAATCAGCGGTACGCCGCCTAATGTCGTCCAAACGCCGTTGGCTTCTGATGCTGTCGTGAGAGGCAATTGACCTTTGCCGTCATAACCAAAGCGGCGGGATTTTACGATCAGTGTATCTCCGTGGCGACTTGATGCGTCAGTGAGTGACTCGGCGCTGTCCACGGCATAAAAATCCGGTGTTTGAATTCCCAGCGAGGCGAATAATTTTTTTTCGCCAAGCCGGTCCTGCGCGGCACTGACGGCCTGTGGGCTGGGATATACAGGGACGGTTTGCGCCAGATGCTCCAGCGCCGTGACAGGTATGTTCTCGAATTCCACCGTCACTACATCAACTTGCTGGGCAAGTTCAGTTAATCGGCGCATGTCATTGAATTCGCCGCTGATAAAAGTCCCTAGCCCGGAGGCGCAGGCTTGAGGATTGTGATCGTAGAACACAAACTCCAGGCCGAGAGGATAGCCTGCCAACGCCAACATGCGTCCCAACTGGCCGCCGCCGAGTACGCCGATTCTCATGGAGCCCTACGCGGATCAGGTACAGCCAGCACTGCGTCAGTCTGGCGTTGACGAAAAGCGACAATGGCGGCACGGATTTCGGGATATTTATTACCGAGCATGCTGGCGGCGAGTAAAGCTGCATTGACTGCACCGGCGCGGCCTATGGCCAAGGTGCCTACCGGTATTCCCGCCGGCATTTGCGCTATGGATAGCAGCGAGTCCATGCCGTTGAGCGCTTTGGATTGCACGGGAACACCGAGAACGGGCAGAGGGGTTTTGGCTGCCAACATGCCTGGCAGATGCGCCGCGCCGCCGGCGCCGGCGATGATGATCTCCAGACCGCGTTCGCTGGCGGTACTTGCGTATTCGAATAACAGATCCGGGGTGCGATGGGCCGAGACTACTCGGGCTTCATAGGCAACCCCCAAGGAATCCAGTGTGTCTGTGGTGTGTTGCATGGTATCCCAATCGGATGTTGAACCCATCACGACGCCTACCAGTGTTTGCATTTTATACTCCAATAAATCAGTAGTAAAAAAATTCAGCAACGCAGCCACGATAACAGTAGCCAATGTGCTGGCGTCAGCTTCGGTTAGATAACGTGGCACAAGTATTCTATGGGTAGTGTGCGCACGGACAAATCACCAAGCTGTAAATAGTCCGGTTGATTCCGCCAAAAGTCAACCATGATATGTGAGCTGAACAATCAGTGTTAAGACATGTCGGTGTCACCCAGGGCGTGATGGGAACGCGCCGGGCAATACATAGATAAAAATCTATAAATATGTAATTAATTATTTATTTGTATATAAGTGTTTCGCTCCTTATGCTTACTCCCAGTTCAACACGGATTTGCGCTGACCCGTAAATCCAGCAACCGAAACAGGAGTAGATCATGTCAGCTAATACCTATAAAGCGGGTGTTAAAGAATATCGCGAAAAATACTGGACACCGGATTACGTCCCGTTGGACACCGACCTTTTAGCCTGTTTTAAGGTGACCGGGCAACCGGGTGTTCCACGTGAGGAGGTCGCCGCGGCCGTGGCCGCCGAGTCTTCGACTGGAACCTGGAGTACCGTGTGGTCCGAACTTCTTACAGATCTTGAGTACTATAAAGGTCGTGCCTACCGAATCGAAGATGTGCCGGGGGACTCGGAATCCTTTTACGCCTTTGTCGCCTATCCCATTGATTTGTTCGAAGAAGGATCGATCGTCAATGTATTAACATCCCTGGTGGGCAATGTATTCGGCTTCAAGGCTCTCAAACACTTGCGCCTGGAGGATATTCGCTTCCCCATCGCCTATATCAAGACTTGTATGGGTCCGCCAAGCGGTATTCAAGTCGAACGTGACAAAATGAATAAATACGGCCGGCCGCTGCTGGGATGCACCATCAAGCCCAAGCTGGGGCTGTCCGCCAAAAACTACGGCCGTGCCGTTTATGAATGTCTGCGCGGTGGTCTGGACTTCACCAAAGACGATGAGAACGTCAACTCACAACCGTTCATGCGCTGGCAAAACCGCTTTGAGTTCGTGGCAGAGGCCGTGCTCAAGTCACAGCAGGAAACTGGCGAGCGCAAAGGTCACTATCTCAACGTGACCGCGCCGGATCCGGAGCAAATGTACGAGCGCGCCGAGTTTGCCAAGGAATTGGGCATGCCAATCATCATGCACGACTTTCTCACCGGCGGCTTTACCGCTAATACAGGATTGGCAAAGTGGTGCCGTAAGAACGGCTTGTTGTTACATATTCACCGCGCTATGCACGCCGTTATCGACCGGCATCCCAAGCATGGTATTCACTTTCGTGTACTGGCGAAATGTTTGCGCCTGTCCGGCGGTGACCATCTGCACACCGGTACGGTTGTCGGTAAACTTGAGGGCGACAGAGCTTCAACGTTAGGATTTGTGGACCAGTTGCGCGAATCCTTCATTCCGGAAGATCGTGCCCGCGGGGTGTTTTTCGACCAGGATTGGGGTTCCATGCCCGGTGTATTCGCGGTGGCTTCCGGCGGTATTCATGTCTGGCACATGCCCGCGCTGGTGACTATCTTCGGCGATGATTCCGTGCTTCAGTTTGGCGGCGGCACACAAGGTCACCCTTGGGGTAATGCAGCGGGTGCCGCGGCTAACCGGGTGGCGCTGGAAGCCTGCGTCAAAGCGCGCAATCAGGGGCGCGACCTGGAACGCGAAGCACGTGAAATTCTCACCGAGGCCGCTGCGTCCAGCCCCGAACTGGCTATGGCGATGGAAACCTGGAAAGAAATCAAGTTTGAGTTTGAAACCGTGGACAAACTGGATGCTGCGTAAAGCAGCTCCTGTCCCCGCTGCTACCTGGAACTAAATCGTTAAGAGGATACAACTATGGCAAACACGTATGACATGGGTGACTTCCAAACCGCCCAAACCTTGGAGACCTTTGGGTTTCTACCGAAGTTGTCGCAGGAAGAGGTTCATGAGCAAATCGCTTACATCATTGCGCAAGGCTGGACGCCGGCCATTGAGCATGAGCATCCCACCCGTGCGTTCAACCATTACTGGACTATGTGGAAGTTGCCGTTTTTCGGCGAACAAGACCTGGGTCGAGTCGTGGCCGAACTGGAAGCCTGCCGCCGGTCGTACCCCGATCACCATGTGCGGTTGATCGGTTACGACAACTACACCCAGGGCCAGGGTTCCAATTTCGTGGTATTTGAAGGCCGCAGCTGAGTTGAGCTAAGCAAACCAAACCGCGATTGCCTTGCACGGGCAATTCGCGAGAGCGGGAAGCAAAGCCCGAGAAAGCGGAAAGTATTAGTAAGTAACATAAGTCAACAAACCAAGCATCGACGCGACGGGGTTTTACGATGGCACAGACTGCAAACAAATCGAGCAATGCACGCGAGGCATCCCTGGCCCGGCGGCGCGCCATGTCCAGCGCCGGCAAGGCGGCTCTCGGCCAGAAGGCCACTACTGGCGCGGCACAGAGCAGGGCGAACGCTTCGGTAAGCCAACCAAGCTCAGGGCGAGCGCGGGCCCGCTCGGGAGAAACGCTTCCCGTGGGGCGCACGGCGTCCAAAGCGCGGCGCGAGGCTATGTCCAGTAAGGGTAAAGCCGGTATAAGTACCGCCGACCGCACCCGCGCTTACACGATCGGCGATAAAGAGGCGCTTACTGCCGGCCCTGCCAAGACCGGCTGCGGTTGCGGCTGCAAGGGCGAAAAACGCGCTGAGTCAAACCCACCGGCTGATCGCGCTGATAGTTCGACCGGCGAATCCCTAAGCAGTGTTAGCCGTTACAGTACCAGCGCCATTAAACGTCCGGTTCGGGCGGCGTTACGTAAAAGTGTGTCCGGCAGTTCTGCGCGGGCCGCCTCGTTGGCACGGCGTCAGGCCATGTCCTCGCGGGGCAAAGCGGGTGTCGGTGCCAAGGGTATGAGCGCCGCCCAAACCGCGCGGGCCGCCAATCCACATTTATCCGGTCGAGAACTGGCTCAGGCGTTACGCGACCAGCGCAGCCGTCAGGGCAAAGCCGGCGAGAAAAAATCCGAACCGTGCGGTCGCATGCGGCCGGCTAAATCCGCGGCCGTTGGTGCAGCGCAAGACGCGCCCTGGAAAGTGGGTGAGGGTGAAACCGCTCACGGCCAGACAGTGACCGGTACTATGGTCGGGCGCAGTATGCGAATGACGGGCGATGAGCCCAGCACGTGTCGCACGGTCACCGGCACCGAGTATCTAGGCGCGGACATATTCCGTGAGTTTTGCCAGAACGAGCCGGGCAAAGCGCCCCGTAAAGTAGGCGTTAGCCCCACCTCTCGCGGCAATACCGTCACGGGCAATGAAGTGGGTCGCAGTCGCAATGTGACTGGCGACGAACCGGGCACCTGCAAGCGGGTTACCGGTAATGAATACGTCAGTGCCGCTCAGGCGGAAGCTTTTTGCGGCACTCGCGCTGGAGCAGGTCCGGCCAAGATCACTAGCGCGGAAACCCGCAAGGGCAAGACGGTAACGGGCAACAACGTAGGCCGTTCATCTACAGTAACCGGCGATGAACCCGGCGCCGGACGCGAACTCACCGGCACCCAATACATGCAGCGCGGTACCGGTAAAGCGCCGGGCAAAGTGGGTGTCAGTTCAACCTTACGCGGCGGCAGTGTTACCGGCACCACGGTAGGCCGTAGCGAACGGGTTACGGGTGATGAACCCGGCAGTTGCCGCGATGTTACCGGCGATGATTACATCGGCCGGGAACAATACGGTAATTTTTGCAACAAGACACCGCAACCAACAGATTCCAAAGTGGGTCTTTCCCAAACGCTCAAAGGCGAAAGTGTTACCGGCACGCTGACCGGCCGCTCCGGCAAAGTGACCGGCGATGAACCCGGTACTTGTAAAGCCATTACCGGTACCCCGTATGCGGGCGCCGAACAATACCGCAGCTATTGCAAACCGGAAGAATCGGGACTTGCCGCGGCGCGCACCCGCCAGATGCGGGCCACGCCAGGGGCGGTGATGACCGGCCTGCAACCCGGTCTCGCCGGCAAACTCACCGGCGCCGGCAAAGGCGCTTGTGAACCCCTGACCGGCACACCCTACGTAGGGGCAGATCAGTTCGCCAACGCTTGCCCGGCGACACCGGCCGAACCCGGCAGCCCGGATTTTCCTCAGCCGTTGGGCGGCGCTCCCTGGGGTGAGTTCAGTGTCGTGGCTCCCAGTCATGCCGCACAAGTCGAGCAGCACATCGGCAGCGTCACCGGCACTCGCTACGAACAAGGGCAGGTCACCGGCCCCTTCGGAATGGCCGGCGGTAAAGTCACCGGCACCGAAGAGTTCCGATTCGGTCGTGGCAACGGTGGAACGCCAGTGGCGCAGCCTGTGCCGGCGAGCGCCGAGAGTTTGGATGACCGCGTAAAGTCGCGCATTACCGGCGAAGGCATGGACGCGGGTTACAAAATCACCGGCGATGACTGGGATCGTGGCGATAACGTTACCGGCACCGAAGGCATGTCCGCCGTGCGTCGCAATCCTACCCGTCGAGGCGGGTCCAGCAACGCCATGGCCGCGATGCAGCCGGCTAAGCGTAATGAAGAAGTCAGCGCACCGGTCAGCAAAGTTACCGGTGGTAGCGGTAACACCGAAAAAGGCGCGTTGGTGACGTATTCCGGTGGCGCGCGGGGATAACCGTATAAAGATGTGTCGGGAAGAATCTATAGAGAAATAGGTAAATAAAGCACGAAAGCGAAACACTAATTAAGAGCATTGGTAGAAACTTATGTTAAACACACGTCGCAATTCATCTCGCTCGCTCTGCTGGTCGTCCCAGGCGACCGCGCCGACGGGTCGTCCGGGGTCCTCGTTCCCGGCGCGACCTGCGGCGCGGCGCCCAGGAGGCGGTACCCACCCGCTGACGCAAGCCGCTGACAACGCCCGATTGTTCGAATACGAACAACGCGTGAAGTCCGCTTTTGATGCGATCGTACCGGTATTAAAGAAGGTCTCTGCCCTGCAACATGAAGAGGAATTCGAACAACGCGCGCAGATGATGGCACGTGAGCAATTGGGTTTCGAACTGCCCGAGCACATCCTCGCCGACGCTTGGGTGGAACAGCTGGATATGAAGCGATTGTTTGCCTGGTGCGTGTTCGAAACCTACCGGCGGTTTTGCGACGATTTTTTCAGCGCCGATCCGTTGAGTGAGCCCGAGAAACAAAGTTTCCAGACTTTTTTGCAGGACTGCGGTTTTCACACCTTGGACATATCGCCATGCGCTGACGGTCGCCTGGCGCACGTAATTCACTACGTACTGCGCCTGCCATACCGCGCGGTTCGGCGAAAGTCATACGCCGGCGCCATGTTCGACATTGAGGACAGCCTGGCCAAATGGACCGAAACAGAACTGTTGCGGTTTCGCGAAGGCCGGCCCAACACAGCCGATGCGCCCACTCGCTACCTGAAGGCGGTGGTCTATCACTTCAGCTCGGTGGATCCCAATCACGAAGGCTGCGCCGCGCACGGTTCCGATACCGGCCGCGCGGCCCGCGCCGGACTGGAACGTCTGCAGGCCTTTCAGCAAGCCGTGCAAAACAGCTTCTGCTGTGGAGCCTCGATAGACTTGTTGTTAATCGGCCTGGATACCGACACCGACGCCATCCGCGTGCACGTACCGGATGCCCAAGGCGAGATCGATCTGGACGACTATTTAGACGCTAGAGAACTGTATGACGTTACCCGGACGCTGCCCGCACAGCAAGCTGAAACGCGGATCGCCGAACACGTGCAGCGATCCGCCCCCGGGGCACCCGAGGGCATGCTGCGATTGATAACATATTTGTTACGTAACAATTTCTCGCAGATTGACTACGTACATCATTATCACGGTGAGCATTACGACGACATCGGCCATGCGGAACGCTTCATTGGCGCGGGCATTGGGTTTGAAGAAGTGCAGCTGCGCAATCTGACCTATTTCGCTTACCTCGATACCGTGGAGGAAGCTGCGCAGGACCTGGATGTGGGGGTGAAGATATTCACCCGGCTTAATATTTCCCACGGCCTGCCTATCCCGGTAGTCGTGCGTTACGATTACCACGGTCACGTGCCCGGCGCGCGCGATCGGGCCATCGCCCATTGCGAGCGCGTGGCTAACGCCTTGACTACGCGTTACGATGGCATCGCCGCGCGTGGCCTGCTGCATACTCTGCTCGTGGTTCGTGATTGCCACAGTGGCGGTCGAATCGAGGTATTGGGTTCTTCGCTAAGCGAACAATTACAGGAGGCGCACTGATGAAGATATGTCAGGTCGACCGGCCTCTGGTCGCCACCAACCGTATTCCCGGCATGGAGCACCGGCATCTGCAAGTCGTGCGTGATGGCGGCTCGATGCTGGTAGCGGTGGACGCCGTGGGTTGCATACCGGGTGATTGGGTGATTTGCGTGGGCAGTTCCGCCGCGCGCGAGGCCGCCGGCAGCAAGGAATACCCCAGCGATCTTACCATTGTCGGAATTATTGACCGCTGGCCGCCTGAAGAAGAGCCATCAGCAGAGAAAGAGCCATCAGCTGGAAAAGAGCCATCAGCTGGAAAAGAGCCATCAGCTGAAGGAGAGCAGAGCTAATGGACATTCTTCAGGTACAAGCACCGCTGGTGTGTACTCGGAGAATCGCCGGTTTGCAGAAAACCAGCCTAAGGGTACTGCGCGATGCTCAAGGCAAGTGCCATGTGGCGGTGGATCCCGTGGGTGCGCGCGTCGGCAACTGGGTATTCACGATAAGTGGCTCTGCGGCACGCTATGCGATGGGGGATTACGGTGTTCTCACCGACCTGACCATCGGCGGCATTATCGATTACTGGGAGGCGAGCGCAACTCAGCCTGCCGTAAAGGGCGAAACAAAGGACTAGTTATAGCACTATTAATGAGCACTATTTTTTTCAAGGATGTGCAATTTTAGTAAGTAAACCAACGACTCAGTAAACAGTAAAGTAGGAGATAGCAAAATGGCAAACGAAAACTATGGCATTGCATTAGGCATGATTGAAACACGGGGTTTGGTTCCCGCCATCGAAGCGGCGGATGCCATGACCAAAGCGGCGGAAGTGCGCTTGATTGGGCGCGAATTTGTCGGCGGTGGATATGTCACCGTTCTGGTTCGCGGTGAGACCGGTGCGGTGAACGCAGCCGTTCGAGCCGGCGCCGATGCCTGCGAGCGGGTAGGCGACGGATTGGTTGCGGCACATATCATTGCTCGTCCGCACCGCGAAGTCGAACCAGTACTGCCAACGGGTGGCGCAGCCACCGAAGCGGCCGCTTAGGTCAGGCCGCTGAGGATTAACTACATAGTTTATGAAACAGGAGATTTAAAAATGGCCAATGATACTTACGGCATTGCACTGGGCATGATAGAGACACGCGGATTGGTACCTGCCATTGAGGCGGCAGACGCCATGACCAAGGCCGCAGAAGTACGCCTCATCGGACGTGAATTCGTCGGTGGTGGATACGTCACCGTCCTGGTTCGCGGTGAGACCGGTGCAGTGAATGCGGCCGTGCGTGCCGGCGCAGATGCCTGCGAGCGGGTGGGTGACGGTCTGGTGGCAGCGCATATCATCGCGCGGCCGCACCGTGAGGTCGAGCCGGTGCTGAGCGAGGTCGATTCCGCTAACCGACCGGCGCGCAGCTAAACAAGTCTTATAAGCAGATGAACTTGTTTATTGGTCGTTATGCTGTATGCCAACGCTGATCAACGCGTTCTTGGTTATCTCGGTCGGGCCCTGAGCTTGGAACTCTCCGCGGTCCAACTGTATAGCACCCAGGCTCGGTTAGTTGCCACCTGGGGGCTGACCGAGGCGGCAGAACGCCTGAGCAGCGAAGCTACTGAGGAAATGGGGCATGTGGACCGTATCATCGGTCGCATGCTCGCCCTTGGCGTGGCACCCAATGCGTCTCAATTGCGCCCGGTGCAGCTCGGCCGCAGCTTACCCGAATTACTGCGACACGATCATGCGTTTGAGAACGAGTTGGTTAAGCTGTATGAGGACGCCACCCGGCATTGCGCCCGAGCGGGTGATCACGACAACCGCTTGTTTTTTGAAACGCTCCTTGGCGAGGAAAAAGCCCACTCGCACGAGTTAGTACAGTGGCTCGAGCAACTGGAACGACCCGGTGGCACCGCGACCTCAACGCAAAACATGCCGCGCGCCACATTCTAAAGGAGATCAGCCATGAACCAAACGACAGCCAGCGCAGGAAACTGGCAGGAACGCATCCGGCCCGCACGCCTGGAAGGGCGGTATGAATTTGCGGATTATTCGAGTTTGCGGGATTTTCTTGACCGCGCCGCGGAAATCTCCGAGCGTGAAGGACTGTATCCGGACATGGGTTTCGGCCGCGATTATGTGAATATCACTATTCACGCGTCAGAAGGGGATACCATGTTGAATGAGCAGCAACGCCGTTTTGCCGAGGAACTCGATACCTTGTTTTCAGCAAAGTTCTCCGCAAAGTTCTCGAAAAAGTTCTCGGCAAAGCAACAGGACTGAGGCGCAGCCGTGCCCATCATCGCCCTGGTTGGTAATAAAGGCGGTGCAGGCAAGACGACTCTTGCCATCAATTGCGCCACAGCATTAGCGCGCCGAGCCCGTACCACGCTAGTGGATGCAGACCCCCAGGGTTCTTCGCTGCAATGGCGTGCATTTACGGAGGAAACCAGCGGGCTGCCGGTATTCCAGAGCGCAGCTGAACTTGAATCACAGGTTTTGGGGTTTTTTCCGCAATACGATTATGTCGTCATCGATTGCCCACCCTCGGTACATGCGCTGCAAACCCATGAGGCATTGCGAGTCAGCGACATCGCCTTGATTCCGGTGCAGCCCTCACCGATGGATCTTTGGGCCACGGTGCACATAGAGCGGGCCGTTGCGCAGGCGCGCGATAGCAATCCCCGGCTTAAAGCCGTATTGATCATCAACCAACTCGAACCACGCACCACGCTTTCGCGTTTGGTGCGCGAAGCGTTAGCGGAAATTGACCTGCCCCTGGCAGCAACACCGGTGCGCCGCCGAGCGGTGTATCGTTCCAGCGCATTGGAAGGCAAAAGCGTGTTTGACATGGGGCGGCGCGGCGCTGATGCTGCCGCTGAACTGGATCAACTAATCAAAGAGGTAATTCCGTTATGATCGATAAAGACAAGACCAGACAAAAACTGGTGGACTCCATGCGTAAGACTAAAGCCGCTGCAAGTGATCAGACTAAGGATAGCGAACAAAGTAAGGAGCAAACTGACGGCAACTCCGAGACTAAGGTCGTGAATCCTAAAACCCAAAGCAGTAAATCCAAATCAGTCGCTAAATCCAAGGCAGCAAGAACTTCGCCAGGCGGCGCAAAGCCTGAGCCCAGGGCTTCCAAGGTACCGACGGGACAGGATCCCTATCAAAGCGGGCGTCGCGTTTGGCCGGATTAACCGCGCGAATCCATCAACTATCGTCGATCAGTTCAGTTTGAATTATCGATTGGTATTGAAATGAAGTCAGCCACATACTGAACACAGGTACATCGGACAATCAATAACGATCAACCAAACAGAGTGGAAGACGCTTATGGGAACTCTTAGTAATTTACTCATACCCGCCGTGCTGTTCTTCGCGCTGGGCTTTTTGGCGAGGGCCGTTAAATCGGACCTGCGCGTGCCGCAGGACTTGGCCAAGATGCTTTCGATCTATCTTCTAATGGCCATAGGATTGCACGGTGGCTACGAACTGGGCAAAGCTGAATTGACCACGGCGTTCAATGCCGTGCTTTGGGCCGTAGTGCTTGGTTTCGTGCTGCCGATGGTCGGTTACATTTTGTTGCTTATCACACGACGCGTTGACCGAATGAACGCCGCGGCCATTGCCGCGCACTATGGTTCGGTGAGCGCCGGTACGTTTCTTACCGCCATCGCCTATCTGGATAATATTGGTATCGAATACGAATCCTATCCCGTCATCATGTTGGCGGTCATGGAGTCGCCCGCGATTATTGTCGGTCTGCTGCTGGCCTCCTGGTCACGGCAACGGTTGGCAGTAACTGGAGGTGGTAACAGTGCCGGGGTGGCGGTGATGCAGTCGGGCAACGGAAACGGCCATTTGTCCAGCATAGTACGTGAAGCGTTTACCAACGGTAGCGTTATATTACTGATTGGGTCCATGCTGATCGGTGCCATATCTTCACCCGGCTCCATGGTCAAGTTGTTTCCTTTTATCGACGAAATCTTTATGGGCATATTGTGTCTGTTTCTATTTGAAATGGGCATGGAAGCGGCGCGGCGCATTCGTGAATTTCGCAAAGTGGGTGCGGTACTGGTGGCTTTTGGTTTAATTATGCCCCTGATCGGAGGCGCTATCGGAATTGCTGTCGGCCACTACGCTTTGGGTCTGAGTATTGGCGGCACCACATTGGTCGCGGTGTTGGGGGCGAGCGCTTCTTATATCGCCGTGCCACCGGCGATGCGCCTGGCCGTGCCAGAGGCGAATCCTTCGTTTTACCTGACGCTGTCGCTGGGAATAACTTTTCCCTTTAATGTCGTGATAGGGATACCTCTGTATCACTATTTCGCCGCTCTGGCTGCAGCTTAACCGAGGAGGCAAACACCATGCACAGGCTCTTTCCTGAAAAACTGGTGACCATTATTACCAGCGACGTGTTGGAGGACCGGCTGGTCGCCAGTGTACGCAATCGCGGCGCCAGTGGTTATACCATTCTCCGCGCCCGTGGCGCCGGCTCCAGCGGCGTGCAATCCGGCATGTTGGATATTGATACCAATATCAAACTGCATGTCATTGTTCCACCGCAACGATTGTCGGGTCTGCTCGACGATCTCGAGCGGTTGATGCACAAGGGCTATCACATGACCGTTTACGTATCGGATGTTTCCGTATTAGGGCCCGAAAAATATGAGACATCGATGTATTAAAGTATGTATTAACATCGAGTATCAATATCGAGTATTAATATCAAGTATTAGCGATATAAATGAGTGGCAATTAAAGGCCTCGTGATGAATGCAATGGTTAATACATTGTTTCCGTTTTTGAGATGGTTTCCCATGAGCCGTGGCGGCCTGCGCGCTGATCTCATCGCAGGTGTGACGGTGGCGCTGGTATTGGTACCACAGAGTATGGCATATGCTCAATTGGCCGGACTACCTGTAGTCTATGGATTGTACGCCTCATTCGTACCGGTGATTGTGGCATCGTTGTGGGGTTCTTCCAGTCAGTTGCACACCGGACCTGTGGCGATGCTTTCGTTGATGTCAGCCGCAGCACTGATTCCGTTCGCTAATCCGGGCGGCGCCGATTTTATCGAACTATCAATCATGCTGGCACTCATGGTGGGAATATTGCGACTGGCGTTGGGGGTATTTCGACTCGGCGCTATTGTGAACTTGTTGTCCAGTCCGGTCATTGTTGGTTTTACCAACGCCGCTGCACTGATCATCGGTTTGTCGCAATTGAGTAAAATCATCGGTGTGCCGTTCCCGCGCACGGACTCCTACCTCGTCGATCTGTGGCGGGTTGTCGAACAAGTGCCGCAACTGCACTTTGAGACCTTGATGTTTGCTATTGGCGCCTGGGTGCTCATCGCCGGTTTACGCCGGGTATCACCCGTACTGCCGGGCATACTGCTTGCCGTGGTGGTTGCCACGGTGGTCAGTGCCTTGATGGATTATGAAGACAAGATCAGCGTTTCCATGGATCAGGTCCACGATGCCAAAACCTCGGAAGCCATTAGAGCATTTGATGCCACTCACCGTCGCATCGGCGACCTTATCACCGACATCGCTGATCGTAATCGGCGTGCGGACGACCTCGAACTGCAAGGTGGATTGCAGCGTATTGAGCAGGCCGCTGAATTGCGGGCGACGGTGGCGGTGCTGGAACATGAACTGAGGCGGCTCAAGGGAGAAAATACCAATCGGCGGGTTTTGCTGCATGCAATGAAGCTGGAAGGGGGCGTGAGCCGGGATGATAATAAATCGTTTTTCTACGCACCAGATGAGATGCCGGAAGGATTGATCCCGGATGGTAAAGTTTGGCGATTCAACGATTTTTCGGATAATCAAGTCGTGCTTTCTGCGGGGGGCGCCGTGGTGGGCGTAATTCCCGAAGGATTGCCGGAGTTCAATGCGCCGACGTTGCAATGGGGGTTGTTTTTTGCATTGTTACCGGCTGCGCTGGTGATGGCGCTCATCGGGTTTATGGAGGCGACTTCGATTTCCAAAGCCATTGCCACCAGTACCGGCGAACGGGTGAACACCAACAAGGAACTGGTTGGCCAGGGGCTTGCCAATATTGCAGGCAGTTTTTTTGGTTCTTATACCGTGAGCGGCTCTTTTTCACGTTCGGCCGTGGCCGCGCGCAGCGGCGCTAAGACCGGCTTGTTTGCTATCATCAGTGCGCTGGCCGTGGTATTGGTATTGCTTTTTTTTACCTCCTACTTATACCACCTGCCGCAGGCGGTACTCGCGGTAATCGTCATGATGGCCGTTTTCGGACTGATCCGGCTGGCGCCGTTGGTGCACGCCTGGAAGGTGGATAGAGTTGGGGCCGTGATCGGCGGGGCGACTTTTATCGCTACCCTGCTCATGGCGCCTTCCATTGCCAACGGGATTCTATTTGGCGTGGCGCTCACGGTGTTGCATTATTTGATCCGCACCATGAAACCTCGCGCTGAAATTGTCAGCCGTAAAGCTGACGGTACCTTAGGCGGGATTCGCGCGCACAATTTGCAACCTATCAGCGAGCACTATGTGCCGGTGCGTTTCGATGGATCGCTGAACTTTATCAATGTGGCTTACTTCGAGGATATGATTCTCGAAGCGCACAGGGAATTCCCGCTCGCGCGCGTGATACTGGTTGTAGGCAGCGGCATCAATGAGATCGATGCCTCCGGTGAAGAGAAGATCCGCGAAGTTGCGCGTCGCTTACGCGAAGTTGGTGTCGAGCTTATGTTTAGCAGTCTCAAACACCAGGATCTTCAGGTATTCGAGCGCAGCGGGTTGGTGGATGAGCTTGGGCGAGGATCGTATTTCGCCGACAAACAGAGCGCATTGGAGGCGCTGAGTGCCCGCTATGATGGTTCGGCTCGCAACTCACTGGGGTCAGGCAATAGGGAAAGTATCAACTATGGCGCCTGATACTTGCCCTGGACATTCTGAACGACAGGGGATATAACGAACACTATGTCTAATCCATCTGATCATAGCTATACACCACCGGCCGCGATGCCGGATTACCTGATTCGTCACGCGACTTTGCGGCAACTGCAGGTCTTCGAGACCATTGTGCGCCTGGGCAGTTTTACACGGGCCGCCGAAGAACTGTTTCTTACCCAGCCCACAGTCTCCATGCAGATTAAAAAACTGGTGGATGTGCTTGGGATGCCCCTCTTTGAACATGTTGGTCGAAATGTGCAGCCTACCGAAGCTGGCATGGAGCTCTACGAAGCTTGCCGCAGTATGTTCGCAACGCTCGCCAACCTCGAGATGAAGATCGCCGATCTAAAAGGCATGAAACGGGGGCGATTGCGTTTAGGTGCCATAACCACCGCGAAGTATTTCGCACCCGAAGTGTTGGGTGAATTCAGCCTGCGCTATCCCGGTATTGAAGTGGCGCTTAAAGTCACTAACCGAGAGCGTATTATTGAGCGAATGAGTGCGAATGAGGATGATCTCTATATCATGGGGCATGCGCCTTCGGATGAACTGGAGGTTGTAGCATTCCCTATCGCACCCAATCCCCTGGTTGTTATGGCGCCCCGCAATCATCCGTTAGTGGGGCAGAAGAAAATACCTCTACAACGCATTGCGAGTGAGCCGTTTATCCTGCGTGAACCCGGCTCGGGTATTCGTGATGCCACCTTGCGTGCTTTCGATGCTCACAATTTGCGACCGAAGGTGCGGATGGAACTTGGCAGCAACGAGGCCATCAAACACGCCATCGTTGGCGGGCTGGGATTGTCAGTGTTGTCACTGCACACGCTAACATTGGAAGGAACGCAAGGCGCCGTAGCGATTCTCGATGTACAAGGCTTTCCCATTCTACGGCAGTGGTATCTGGTATATCCCAAAGGCAAGGAGTTGTCGCTGGTGTCACGCGCATTTGTGGATTTTGCCATGGAAATCGAACCACGCATGCGCGAAAGGATAGAGTCCATGTGGCCGGCGTTGCGCAAAATGATCGAAAAAGAATCTAAGTCCACAGTGCGCCGCACAAAGAAAAAATCATCGTAATAACAAAGTTTGTGTACTTATCAGCACTCTATCGTTTTCGTGTTGCGTGCTGAAAACGTCAGTCTTCCTGTAATTCCATCCTAAAGCGCAGTCAATTGCGCGAGCACTAGTCGCTACTGCAATTTTTTGCTTTCCAGGAAAAATTTCCGCGTAAGGGAGTGCTGTGTGGTATGCCTGCGCTCGATTTTATTCATAAGATTTGTCTATACATCAGCGTTTTATACTGGCAATTGTGCAAGGGGAATTGCTCAAGGTTATCCGTTCATAGCGCAAGCACAATGATTAAGTTGTTGAAATAACGCAAAAATATAATTGAAACTCTTGTTAGGTGACAGTGATATCGCCGATTTAGTGATATTCCATACGGTTTATCTATAGATAAATATCTATTTATCCCGACAAAAATACTTGGTTATTATTGCGCTATGACTAATTCTAATCGGAAATCTGACCCAACTGAATAACCCACTCGACTGGAGGATGACAAACCATGCAAATCGCCCAGCTTTCCACTGCACTACCATCCCTGCAATGCCAGGATCAAATCGAACAAATGGTAAATGAAAGTTTGCGCGGCGATTGGATCGTTCGTGTTGAACACACGAATCGGGTCACACCTCATAACACTTATTGGCAGAGTTGGGGCAAAGCGTTGTTTGCGATCAAGGAACCCGCACCGGTCATCGAGGCCATTATGGCCTGCCGGGCGAACCATCCGAATCATGCGATTCGCCTCTACGCTGAGAAGGTAAAACCGGAGGTGCGCTTCGTGTATTGGGTTCACCGTCCGGACGACCAACCGGCGTCTTCCGTCGCCCCGCTCCGCGCAGCGCTTTATGGCGCTATCTGGCGTTGATGAGTACCCTACTGGTCGCGGTGTTGTTATTAGAAGAAACCTCGCGTGCAGGGAACGCATAGCACATCGTGCAGCACCACGTTCAGCAATCCTATTTTGTAGAGAAGCCGGCTATACTTTTACGTTGATTTTCACGGCATCCACCATGATTTGAATACTCGGCGCCGAATCGCATTGTGCGGGACCATGGTTGCCATATTGCAAAAATGCTTGTACGACGTCGTTGTGTTGTAAGAAATATAAAGACAGTAGCTGTACCCCTGAGTTATTTAACGCCTTTTTGCGTGAGTAGCTCGATGTGTTTTCCTAACCACGGAACCATGTCTGATTGCCCCAAAACTTTGCCACATTTCATCATAATTCACCATTTCCCATGCAGAATTCCACCAATTCAACGCTACATTCCTGCGCTTTAATTATTGCTAACAGTGAGTTAACGGCTGCAATAATTATTTCTAGGAGGCATATCATGAATAAACGTCAGGAACGCGCTTTGGAAGTGTTTTTGTATGTTACCTTTGCCATTGCGTTGGTTGTGGGCGTCGGGCATTCAAACGGCGATGCGGGTTTTCTGTCATCGGGCTTCACAACATCCATGAGTGATGGTGATGCACTGTCTGCTTACAGTCGCGCAGAATCGAACCAGGATACGGTTGAGGACATTCAGTTACAACCCATGATCAGCTTCGCCAGCAACGATGACAAGGTCAATGCTGTAGGTCGGCGTGAGTTGCTGAAACACGCGGCGGTGTTAAGAGATAATCCGCACTTGATCTTGAATATTGTGGGGCATGCCGACCGACGTGGTTCAGAATTGCATCACCAGGCACTTAGTATGAAGCGTGCCAGGCAAGTGTATTCATTATTGTTGACGTACGGCGCAGCGGCTGATCAATTGATCGTTGACGTTTACAGTGAATCCAGTCCCGTTCGTGACCAGGCGGCTGGTGAAGACGGTCGTAGTGTACAGTTACAGTATTTCAATACACTTTCAACTGATGTAAACCGATAATTTAAATTGGACGATGTTTTAAAATCAAAAGGGTGGGTGCAATGCATCCACCCTTTTTTAGACCATGTGCGATGCGGCGGCTACGGTCTGATATACGTCCACCCCTCCTCTTGTCGCTCCACCAGATGAATTACGCCTGAATCCACCATGTTCGCTTGAGGCAGCAGTTTTATATCTTTGCCGGCTTTTTTGGTCATGGCTTTAAGGGTGTTGGCGCAGGCCTTGAATTCGACGTTGTCAAAGCTTTCCGCAATGGATTTGACCCTGTCTTTTACAGGAGATTTTGCTTCCACCAGCATGGTCAGGCCCGGCCCGTAAGCGACGATTTCGATTTGGGTCGGCTCGCCCTTGTCTTGATAATATTTGTTGACGTTGGAAACGTTGTTTAGGACCAGGTTCATTCGTTGGGGGTCGTTGTCGTCGACGTGGAACACTATTTTGTGCATTTTGTCTTCTGCCGCGTTCGCGTGCAAAGGTATATATAGGACTCCTAACAATAAAATCATAGCGGCGAGCGAAATTCTGTTTGTGACTTGCATGGCATTTTCCTCTTAATGTCAAAACATATACAAAACCTGCGTTTTGCAAAAACACCAAAACTCGCTCCAATAGACAAGAGCTTGTGCGAAATATTGCAGTGGTACGAAAAAATAATTTGCCGTTCTGTTCGTGGAGGGATAGCGGAGGGATTGCGGTAGTGAGTATTGCTGCACGTATCACAGCGTGCAGCAATGTCTCGAGGTGGCGCAGTGAGTTATTGTTTATTGGGTACCACTACGCTTAGTCCCAGAATTTGCCAGGATTGCATACCGCCACGGTAGTAGTAGATTTTTTCCGCCGGGTAGCCGAGGGCCAACAGATTGTGTATGGCTCGCGGTGACTGGCCGCACCACATGCCATTACACCATAGCAGAATCTCTTTTGCGTTGGTGAAATCCCACGGACTGCCGGCGGTTTTACTGCCCACCAGTTTTAGCGCGCTCTCCCACAGGGAAGTGATCATGGAGGTTCCGGTTTTTTTAATGACGCCCAGTTTGCCCAGAGCGACGGCTTTCACCGCTTCATTGGTTTCTTTGTCAAATGAAGTGAAAGGAATATTGATGGAACCGGGTATAGTGCCTTTTTCATGCCAGGAAGGCGTGCGTGCGTCTATAACCACGCCTTGACCGGTGTTTAATTTTTTCTCTATAAAATCCAGAAATTCCAACTCGCCGACCGTGATTACGCCGGGAGCAACATGAAGGGGTTGAATGCAGAAAGGTGGGCATTTACGTGAAGTTTTGGTGAAGCCACCAGTGAGAACATGGTTTTGGTCTTGAATGCGTTGGATACGGAACGGTTTACCTTCATGTGCGGTTTCCACGTAAGGTGTGTCGGGAGCTATATTGACATCCAGCGCAAATAACGAATTACTCCATAATAAAAGTAGTGCTAAACCAGGGGTTCTCCAAGCTGCTCGAGTCTTACTTAACATGCCTCGTTCCTCTTTTGGTAACAATGGGTAGTAGAAATAAATTTTTATTTATTGTGTTGAAAATACAGATCGAAAATCATTTTGCTGGCGGCGGACATCTTTTTTTCACGGTTGTAGCGCTTGATGACTTTCGCCTGATTTTCCGCATTTAACTTCGTATAAAATTTGTAGGTGGACGGCAACTCGAACTCCAAAAGTTTTTCGAAGTTTTCCTTGTCGTTGTTTTTTACGCCACCTGACTTGGCGGGAGTTGGATTATTCGTGGGTTTTGTGTTCAAGGAGCCGGTATCATCCGCTTCGGATTCCAAGGCTTTGAGATAGTCATCATCCGCTGCGATTGCAGGCAAACCAGTAAACAACACCCAAAGAGTAATTGCCAAAATGGGTACAGCGTATAAAATCCGTTTAGATGCTTTTGAGATGGGAGTGTATATCAAAACGTGCCGACCATACGGTTTTTTAACGCCGTCATGCATTTATGTGCCCCTATAAAAATAGACCTATGATGAAATTAAACCCGATTTGTTTATTTTGATTTCATCTTTACTTTGCTAAACAACTATAAACACCTTACTACACCCTTTTATTCTTGTGATGGTGTGATTTTTTGTCCCGGTTTGCGTTTATAGACCGTTTTTCATCGGCAGGTGTGGCAAAAATTCAAGGTGTTTTATTTGATTGTGCCGGATTAATTCGGTGTAAGCAAGCCGCCGCGGTTAACGATCTGGCGTTTAGCTGTTGATTTAGTGGAAAAAAATGCGCTGACACGACTCGAGACCTATATCGGCCACTGGGCGGAAAACTTTAGATTTCCCCGAAAATTTGGCTTCGATACAAGCGGTTATCGTAAGAGTTGGCCCCCAAACTGCATTTAACCGCCTATCTCTATAGGCGTATTTGATATCGATCCGGAAAAACAGCTATTTAGAAAATTCATTGTGTTTGCGTTTCCCCGCCGAATAAAAGACAAAACATTGACTGCGCTTATTGCTGCGGAACAGGGTTTGGCCGTTGCCGCTGTAAACTTTGATGGCAGCGCAAAACCCGTTCTTACTCGTTGTAAATACATTCCATGTCCCAACGGCCGTTGTGATGCGGAGTTTATTAAGAAGCAGAGTAAAATGCTGCATATAACCAGTCGTCCGTGTACTACCACCGTAAACCTCGGTGAATACGATATCTTAAGCGTGGAGGCACCCGATGTTCCTCCTGCAGAATTGCGCTCAGCGGTTCGTTGGCAAATCAAAGACCTGATTGATTTTCATATTGATGATGCTGTACTGGATGTATTCGATGCGCCAGCCAGTGGCGCCGACAAGCGGCAACACAGTTTGTATGTGGTGGTTTCGCGCATGAACAGCATTAAACAACAGATCAATCAATTGCAGGCAGCAGACATAAATCTGACCACCATCGATATTCCCGAACTGGTGATACGTAATATTTGCGCGTATTGTCCCGAGGACCAAAACGGTATGGTGTTTATTTATTTAACCAAGGATCAAGGTGTTTTTACCATCACCAAAGACGCTACGTTATATTTGGCGCGCAGCCTGGATTTCGGTTATGGGCACTTATTTCATGCCACGGAAAAGGCCGGCGAATTTTCCATGGATGAATACAACCCCGAGTTTGATCGGGTGGTTTTGGAAGTGCAACGTTCTTTGGATTATTATGACCGCTATTTCTCGCAACCCGGCGTCTCGAAAATCCTCATCAGTCCTACCGAAGAGCCCATTGCGGGACTAGCCGACTACTTGCAGCGCAACACCGGTATAGCCACGGCGATTCTTGATGTCAACGAGATCGTCGACACTGCTGAACCACTGGATCAGCAGCAGCAAGCGCAATGTTTGCTGGCTATAGGCGCGGCGCTGCGCCAGGAAAAGAAAACCTTGTGATTGTGGTGTTTGGTGATTTGTAGGGTGTTTTTTACGCGCCACGGTTAACTACGTAGCTCGAATTCTTATCCGATTATTCAACCAAACCCTTCTGAATAACCGATATTTGTGGTCTTTACCCGGTGGGTGAAACGCACCCTACGAACCACAAATCACGAACCACGAACCACGAACCACGACCTACACCAACACATCCCGCTCTTTGTCCACTTCCATACCCAGTTCCTTGATCTTGCGGGTTAAGGTATTGCGCCCCCAGCCAAGGAGTTTGGCGGCGTCCTGGCGGCGGCCGCCGGTGTGGGCGAGGGCCGATTCGATGAGGATTTGTTCAAATCGGGGCAGGGCGTTATCCAATAAGGTGGTTTCTCCCTGGGAGAGTTTTTGATCCGCCCAGCGCTTTAAGGCCACTTCCCAATCGTTGTTCGATCCGTTCTCACTGCCGCTCTCGCGCAATTCGGGTGACAAGTCCTCCATGTGGATGATTTGTCCGGGTGACATCACGGTGAGCCAGCGGCTGGCGTTTTCCAATTGACGCACGTTTCCGGGCCAGTCCAGCGTGGCCAGGTATTTTTCGGTTTCGCTATCCAGGCGTTTGGGTTCCATGTTGAGTTCCTTGGCGGCTTTGACCAGGAAGTGTTTCAGCAACAAGGGAACATCTTGTTTGCGCTCGCGAAGTGCCGGCATGTGAATGCGAATGACATTGAGCCGGTGAAACAAGTCTTCCCGGAAGCGGCCGGCTTTGACGCCTTCTTCCAGATTTTGATGGGTGGCGGCGATGATGCGTACATCCACTTTGATGGGGGTGTGGCCACCGACGCGATAGAACTCCCCATCCGCTAATACGCGCAATAACCGGGTTTGTAGTTCCGCAGGCATGTCGCCGATTTCATCCAGAAACAACGTGCCGCCGTCGGCTTGCTCAAACCGGCCGCGACGTTGATTTTGCGCACCGGTAAACGCCCCGCGTTCATGACCGAATAATTCCGATTCCAACAGGTCGCGTGGAATGGCGGCGGTATTTAAGGCGATAAATGGCTGATGCGCCCGAGGGCTGTGTTTGTGCAGCGCTTTGGCGACCAGTTCCTTACCGGTGCCGGATTCACCGGTGATCATCACCGTGATTTTAGAACGGGACAAGCGCCCTATGGCACGAAACACCTCTTGCATGGTCGGCGCCTCGCCGATGATTTCGGGCATATCTTCGCCGTTGGCCGGTTGCAGTTCGGCGTACAGGTTTTGTTTGTGTTGGATGGCTCTGAATACCAACTCTACGGCTTCGTCCACATCAAAGGGTTTTGGCAGATATTCGAAAGCGCCTCCCTGGTACGCCGAGACTGCGCTGTCCAGATCGGAGTGCGCCGTCATGATGATGACCGGCAGGTTGGGGTAATGCTCGTTGATTTTGCTCAATAGTTGCAGTCCGTCCATACCCGGCATGCGAACATCGGTAATAATGGCGTCGGGTTGTTTGTGAGCCAGCAATTCAATTAAGCCGGTCGCACTGTCGAAACATTCCACAGTAAGATTGGCTTGTTTGAGAGCTTTTTCTAACACCCAACGTATGGAGCGGTCGTCGTCTATGATCCAGATTTTTGCTTTGCTACTCATGTGAGTTCTCGTCTAGGTGTAGGTTTTTCGGATATCGGCGTCTACCGGTAACAACACGCTGAACACAGTGTTTCCCGGCTGGCTTTCACAAATGATAATGCCCTCGTGTTGCTGAATCAGGGTCTGGGCGATGGAAAGGCCTAACCCCGTGCCCTCCGGCCGGTGGCTGACCATGGGATAGAAAATACTTTCGATGGCCTCTTCCGGTATACCGGGGCCGTTGTCAATAATATCTACCCGGCACACCAGTTTGTGGCGGATATGGCCAATGGTAAATTGCCGTAACGCGCGGGTGCGCAATGTGATGACGCCGCTTTCGCCGACGGCCTGGATCGCGTTGCGTACGATATTTAATATGGCTTGTATCAATAAATCGCGGTCAGCACTGATCTCAGGAATGCTGGGGTCGTAATCTTTTTTCAAGATGACCGAATCACTGACATCCACCTCCATCAGTTGACGCACATGTTCCAACACTTCGTGAATATTCAAGGGGATTCGTTGTGGCACTGAATTCGGTCCCAGCATCCGGTCCACCAGATTGCGCAAACGGTCGGCCTCGCCGATGATGATGTTGGTATATTCTTTCAGCGACTCATCGGGCAATTCGCGCTCCAAGAGTTGAGCCGCACCCCGTAATCCGCCCAATGGATTCTTCACTTCATGGGCCAGGCCGCGAATTAACGCCCGGATGGCATTGACCTGGCTGAACTGATTTTCTTCCCGGGATATGCGCATCACGCGTTCGGTGGGATTCAGTTCCACTAATAATGTCTTGCCCAGCGGGCTGTCGAATAGGGGCGTGACAGAGCAGTCCACGCAAGTGGTACGCATAATAGGCAGAGCGAGTACGATTTCCCGCTCCGTAAACGGTCGGCCAGTGTTGTATGCCTTGTGCATGGCAATGACCAAGGCATCATTGTTGGGGAACACTTCTTCCAGGGTCAGTCCCTGGATGCGTTTTGCACTGATTTCGAACAACATTTCCCCCGCGGGGTTCATGTAGTCCAGTTTCAACGCTTCGTTGAACATCAACACTCCCCCGCTCAAACCTTCGACAATTTGTTGAAATATTTGGTGTTTTGATTTCACGTATGCTCCCATTGATAAGGCAGTAGCAAAAAATAAACCAATTAAACTTGAATGACCCGTTGCTTAGCAGATTAGTAGATTGGATTGGAGGGGTGTTAGAAAAAGACCTTTAAAACAATATGTTATCGTGCTTTTGAGTCAGCCGGGATGCGGAGTTGAATTCCGATCAATGAGTGAACTGAAAATCCTGCACAACCGTTGCGCACTATTATAGTGCGCAACGGTATATACGTCGAGTGGTTGCCTTCTTCTGGTGCGGTGCGTTGTTGATGTTGTTAGTAATGTTGTTAGCGAACCGAGGCACGCAGCAAATGAAACGTAATGGGAGAGGATGTCGCTAAAGTTTGGTCGTTTTCATCCATGATTTGCACCACGGCAGTGTGAGATCCCCGGTTCAAATTGGTCAGTACTACTGAGGGGGCGGCGCTTTGCTGTATTTTGGCACCATCTAAAAACACGGCATACAAATGACTGCCCTGCAGTGCCGGAGATGAGCTGATTTGAACGGTGATATCACCGCTATTGGAGCGAATGGCTTCGTCGTTTGCGGGGCTGGTTATTGCCACCGAATCGTATGTGATGGATTTTTTTTGTGATGAGGATTTACCCTCTTCGCTGGTGCTCAATTTTGGTGCGGGCGTGATTTTGATCGTAGTGGGTTCCGGCAGCGATATGGGTTGCTCGCCTTTTTTCTCCGGTGCATCGGAATAGGTCACGTTGCCTTCTTCATCCACCTGTTTATACACCTGGGCGAATAACAGCGTGGCATTCACGATGAAACCAAGTACGATGAGTAAGGTGCTGATATATCTGGTTATTTTTTGCATATTCTATTGTGACCGCGAGTTGATAGTGGGTGCTTAGGCGGCTGCGCCGCAAAGCCTGAGAATACGCTAATGATAGGCAAAAAAAATGCCCCCTAACAAGGGGGCATTGAACTACAGAGCGAGAAAAATCACATGCTGTAATACATATCAAACTCAACCGGGTGAGTGGTCATGCGCATACGGGTGATGTCCGCCATTTTCAGGTCGATGTAAGCGTCGATGAGATCATCAGTGAACACCCCGCCTGCGGTTAAGAACGCCCGATCTTGATCCAATGCTTCCAATGCTTGATCGAAAGAATGGCATACTGTGGGAATGTCTTTTAATTCTTCCGGTGGCAAGTCATACAAGTTCTTGTCCATGGCATCGCCCGGGTGAATTTTGTTTTGGATACCGTCCAAGCCGGCCATCATCATGGCGGTAAACGCCAAATAAGGGTTGGCCATGGGATCCGGGAAGCGCACTTCGATACGACGGCCTTTCGGATTCGATACATAAGGAATACGAATTGACGCCGAGCGGTTGCGGGCGGAATAAGCCAGCAATACCGGGGCTTCAAAGCCGGGCACCAAGCGTTTGTAGCTGTTGGTGGATGGATTGGTTAAGGCATTTAAAGAACGGGCATGCTTGACAATGCCGCCAATGTAGAACAATGCGGTTTCAGACAAACCGCCGTACTCGTTGCCGGCAAACAGGTTTTGTCCGTCTTTGGCCAGGGATTGATGCACGTGCATACCGGAACCGTTATCACCGACGATGGGTTTGGGCATAAACGTCGCGGTTTTACCATAGGCATGGGCAACGTTGTGTACTACATACTTCATGCGCTGGTTCCAGTCGGCGCGTGTGACCAGGGTATTGAACAGGGTGCCGATTTCACATTGCCCGGCGGTGGCCACTTCGTGGTGATGCACTTCCACCGTAACACCCATTTCTTCCATCGCCAAACACATAGCGGCTCGGATATCGTGCAAAGAATCTACGGGCGGTACGGGAAAGTAGCCGCCTTTGACGCCGGGACGGTGACCCATGTTACCGTCTTGGTAGACGCGTTCGGAGTTCCATTCGGCTTCTTCAGAATCAATTTTCACAAACGAGCCGTCCATACCAGAACCCCAACGCACGTCGTCGAGGATGAAAAACTCAGGCTCGGGGCCAAAAAACGCGGTATCCGCAATCCCGGTGGATTTTAGATACGCTTCGGCGCGTTTGGCCAGGGAGCGAGGGTCGCGCTCATAACCCTGTCCGGTGGAAGGTTCCAGCACGTCGCAGGTCAAAATGAGGGAATTTTCGTCCGCGAAAGGATCCATGACCGCAGTTTCAGGATCCGGCATTAGTATCATGTCAGACGCTTCAATGCCTTTCCAACCGGCGATGGATGAACCATCGAACATCTTTCCGTCAGTAAACATGTCTTCGTCCACTATATGGGCCGGTACTGAGACGTGTTGTTCTTTGCCCTGGGTATCTGTGAAGCGAAAATCGACAAATTTCACTTCATTTTCTTGCATCATTTTTAAGACGTCGCTAGCGGACATTTGATTCACTCCTCCTCAAGTAGTGTTATTT
>JAJDNG010000115.1 GCA_022340845.1 Gammaproteobacteria bacterium
TATATCGCTGGCCATTAATCTGGCGGCAGACGAAACCGGTATGGCCACTGTAGCTCTGAGCACGGCGACTTTTGATCCGGGTTATATCCAATTGCAGCGCCTGGATCCGGCCAGCGGCTGGCAAAGTGTCAACCCCGGCGCCGGCGATACCGTTGAATACCGCGATAGTCCCGATCCGCATTTGTATATCGAATGGGCCAACGATTTGTCCGAAGGCATGTACCGGCTGAGCCTGCTGCAACCGACGGCGACTCCTATCGTGGATGAAAAAATGCAGGCGTTACGTCCTTCGAACTACGTCCGGAATTTCACGCTGGTGGATGTAGGGGGCACATTGACCCTGGAAAACATTGCATAAAACATTGCATAAAATATTGCGTAAAACTCCGCGCTAAACATCGCGTTAAACATCGCGTTAAACATTGCACAAGAATTTTTACAGAGGAGAGTCCCAATGCCGTCTATCGATCTGCGAGATTTCGTACTAACAAGATCCGGACGTTGGACTGAAGAGTCCCAATTAGACAAGAGCTATTTGCCAAGTTATCTGGCATTAAGAGCGGTCGGCGATAAGGTGACACTGAAAGGGCCGGTGTATGTGCGGATCACGCGTAATGTGGAATATCCTCCCGCTCCCGGATCAGCCACACCGACAGTATTGCCCAAATCCAGCTATGTGGTTTCCGTCCCGCCGGGACAAACCTGGTCGTATACGTTCTCGGCGGAAGACACATCCATGGTGTCCGAAGAAGACAAGCAACGCGTGTCAGTAGCCATTGAGCCCATGCAGCAGGCACAGGCAACGCCGCAATATTTGATGCAAAGTGGTTTAAGCTCCATCAACCAGGACTACATGACACCGGGTATAACGCAAGGGGTATCTTCCTGCGATGTTGCGGCGCCTATTATCTGGGATCCCTATTTTCCTCCGGTGTATCCGGGATACGGGCCAAACGTGTCGCCTTGCTCGCAGCCCACGCCCGGATTATCAACCAATCTTGGAACCGCCAACCAAGCGGATAATTCGACTTTGCAATTATTGGCCATGCGAATCAATCCAGCCTCGCAAGGAATTGTAAACAATCCTTACGTTCCCCTTTATCAGCTAGGGCCTGTATCGGACGTGCCCTGCGATTTTGCGGTAAGCGATATCCAAAACTCCGGTCGGTTTTTCCCATCGTCCTGCGAACAGTGTCCGCCGGGCTCCACCATCAGCATTCCCCCGGGTCAGACACCCGGTATTAAGGTACATACTGCCGACGGTGGCTGCGTAAGACCGCGGTTTTACAACGGCCAGTTCATTACCAAGGAAGACCTGGAAACCCTGTTGCGCTGGAACAAACTGAAAATGCAATTACACAACCGAGCCGCAGGGCAGGGCGTGGTATGGGGTTTCGACGTGTTTCGCGACGGCCAGTATATCGCCGTAAGACCGGGATATGGCGTGGATTGCTGCGGCCACGATCTGACCATCAATAAAACCTATTGCACGGACATCAACGCCTTGTTATGCGACCCGGCGGCCGCGCCTGTTTTGGCCCGAACCGGCAAGCAATGTTTGCATTTGTTATTGGAATATTATGAATGCCACGAAGAACCCAAGCCGGTGCACGGAGATCAATGTTCCAACGATCAGTCCTTGTGCGAAATGTCCCGCACCCGGGAAACAGTCCGTTTGCGATTAATCCCGCCCAGGGAATATGAATCGGTGGGACCCATAGGGAAATTCCTCGAAGAATTGCAAGCGCTAAAAGCCCAACCGGCGTTTCGCGGTGTTTTTGAACGCGCCGAACGTTTCAATGCAGCGGCAGTCAGTGATCGGGCAGCAACCGATCAGTCGCCTACTGAAATACCTTATACCATGGAAATTGGATTAAAAGGCGTCTTCCCCAATGTGGATTGGGAGCCTGTGCCCTTGTCTACTACTGACCAGGCGGAAATCTCAGCCAGTACATATACGAATCCGATTATCATGCCAGGCGAGGATGATATTTATATACGACTTACTGCCAAAGAGGGACAAGCCTTGTTATCCGGCGCTATGCTAGATCCAAATGGTAACACCCTTGCGGTAATCAATGGAGCTACCAATCAGTTTACTGGGACTATTCGTTATACTCAGTTGCCGCAACTGGCATACGATCCTCCCATGGTGGATCATCGAGGAGGTACAGTGCAAATTCAAGAACTGAGAGTCGGCGCTGTTGATGGTCAATCGGCACAAATAGTGAGTTCTCCCGCTGTAAATTTAGATGGCAATTTGGAACAGGGCAATGTTCCGGGAGCACAATTAAGGGTCTTATCCATCACGGCGACTGTTTCCCCGGTAGATCTTGCCGTGGAACAGCCCCAACAACTACCACCATATTTCTGTTTGTTCAACACTTGCGGGGCGGGCGACCAACCTTTGTTTCCAGTAACCCCGCCATGGATACACGCCGATCCGGCCAAACCCGGTGAGGCCGCCGATCCCAAAATATTGATCCTGGCGGTTGTGCACGCCTGGTTGATGATGGAAGTGGCTCGTAACAATGTCGGCACGCAGGATCAAACCAATACGCCACAATTACAGGCGGCCATGTATATCTACCGTATTTTGGTGTATCTGTTCTTCGGCGTCAGTGATACGGAAACGGCGGTGAAAATCGCCGACCTTATGCATAAGTTATTCTGTTTGTGGTGCAAGGGATTTTTATATCCCGGACCTAAATGCAACGGTGAGCCGCATGGAGTGGTTATCGGTAGCGTCACTGTCGAGGCGGGCAATATCGCCGACATCAACCCCTGGGGCGGACGCCGCTACGTAGTGCATTATCCATTGCTGGCACACTGGGGCGAGCAACTGGGCATCGTACCGTTGGATGTTATGGTGTCCCGATTGATGAGCATGGTATGTTGCGTGGCGGCAATACCGTTTCCGGATTTCACCACCAAGGTACCGGGAATCGGTGGTCGACCTATAGGCGTGGAAGCGGTGCCGGTTGGCAACGCCATATTAAGCGTGGCAGGATCGAGAAACAGCTATGCCGGCAAACCCGTATATCGAACCGAAGTGTTGAACCAGGCCGACTTTGCCGCCCGGGCGGCGAGAACCATCAATGCGCCGGCGGGGACCCAGCCAGCGGCCGGTTATATCCGCTATGAACTCAGCGGTTCGCCGGATGTGGCTTTACTGATGCCGGAATTTGGTGTGGCTTCCGCACAGCTCCAACCGCAAGCAGAAACTGCGGAGATCATACGCTCGAACAGGGAAAAACGAGTACTTGAAGCCGCCCGCGAGGACGTGCCGCCGTTGTTGGAAGAATTTTCCGAAGAACTGGTGGTAAATCTGTTGAGGATAACACCCGTAGCAGTTGCCGAAGACAGTCCTGCAATGGAAGGCCTTAAAAACGCGGGCACGATTTCCGCTGGTTCTTTATTAAGCCGTTCCCCGGCGGAGATTCAGAAAAAAGTATTAAAAGGCGTCGACCCCAAAATTGTGGATGATGTAGTGAAACACAACGACAAACTTGCCGCTGATGTCACCCGCATGACCACCAATGTGATCAATAAATTCGCCGAAGAGAAAAACCTGGTTTCCTTCGATGAACTTAATACACCGGAAAACCTGGCAGAATTTAGCAAGGCGGTAAGCAGTGCTATTAAGCGGCGCAAGTCTATCGTTATTCCAGATGTAATGGTGAGAACGGCAGTAACTAGCGCAGTTAAGCGCTATGCTCAGAAGAACACATAAAAATCGGCATTCTGACAGCCGGTATTATTATGGAACACAATGTTCGAGAGCTTAATCTGAATGTCCGTGTTCGCCAAGATTGTGAACCGGTAGCCCGCGGCTGCGCGGAAGAATTCGCAGTGTCAGTGTTGCAGAAAACTGCCGCATTGCTGGAACAAAAAATCCCGGGCTATTGCGTGTTTATCAAAGAAGTGGATCTACGCTGGCAGTTGCAAGAAGATGAGCTGGTGGATATTGGCAAAGCACAACAGATCGCGCAACAATTTGTACAGCGTATCCGGCAAGAAAATCCCTTAACCCTGCCCATCAATACCTCGAATCTGGAAAAGGACATTGCGGTATTCGAATCGGAAGCTCATTGGCGTGCAGCGAATTTGTATGCGCTCGCTCACCAAGAGGCAAAGGAGGTGTGGTATTTTCGCGCGCTTGAGGGCGAATCCCATCCGCTTGAACATCTGGGCAGGGACGTAAATCATAATCTCGCGTGGAGCGTATTGCAGGTGTTGGCGGCGCGTCACGAGCTGGTTGCTGTATTTCGCAAGCTGGATGGGCAAAAACTCAATCGTTTTTGCGACAACCTAATCAACAATCATGCGCAACTAAAACAACTGGTGGAAAAATCATCTTCCACACCAAACGTGCATGCGGAAAATTCACTAGCCAATATTATGATTAAAGAACTCCATGGTCTATCCGGTCACTATAGTCGTTCGACGGCAGCGGTTTTATTTTATTGTTATGGCAGTGCGGTGTATTTTGACACCGACAATTTACAATCATTTATAGCAACCTGTTTTTGTCTGTTGGACAATGGCGATGCAAGGGAGCCATCGTCAAAACCTACACAGGGACAGGATATAAACCGGTTCAGCGATTTACCCGGTCGAGAGGCTTCAATCCTTGCAAAAAATATCAATGCACAAACAATTAGCGAATACGACTCCCCATCCAGCATACCGCGTGCGAATCAAAGCAATCTAAATACAGCGATCTCCGCGGTTACGGAACTCGCCGGGGTTTTTTATATGTTGAATCCGGCACTAGAGCTCAATATCGGCGAGTGGCTATGGCAAGCGTGTTTACCAGAGTCGCAAATATTGCGGCATGCGTTGGTCGCCTTACTGGAAAACGGCTCCGAAAACGACATAGCGGTGGAATTATTCAGCGGTGCCACGTTGGATGAGACACTAGCGATTATCAACCGCGAACAACAACAGGAAGTCTGTCAAAATCTGCTATTGAGTCTTATAAAGGCAATTCCACGTCGCGGTCTGGCGCAATACCCTGTGGTGCACATCGAATTGGTGGAACGGGAAAATGCTCGGTTTTTAATAGCGCACGAACCCTGCAGTCCGTTTTGCGTGTTTGCCTGGCCGGGAGATTCAACTCGCCGAGTGCTAGAGGGCCTGGATATCTTTTTAAAATGCTGGAGCCACGCCGCGCCTCATCCGCAAGCCCCTCCGCAAATTGCCGAGTTGGACATCACCGGAAGGATTCAATACATGTACAAAGAAATTGAAATCGGCGAATCGACCACCCATTTGCTGCCCGAAACGGATTCGCTAAACACCACGGCGTTACTTGCCCAGGTGATTGGCTCACTGGGTTATTTAGTGGATAAACGGGCGAGCGCTCAGCTCGCGGTCGACACCGAACAGTTTGTATCCCAATATATCCAAGTACCGGGATCTTTGGATATTGATACCGGCCGGGTAGTCGTAAATATCGAAGCGACTTATATCAATCATCAATTGCGCAAAGCGGGAGCGGACATGAACCCCGGCTGGGTGCCATGGCTGGAGCGGAAAATTGAATTCAATTTTATAGAGAACGAAACGTAGCGCATCGCATAACCAAAACACCAATATCGTTCATCGTAATTGTCTATACTTTTAGAAGTCACATCGGAAACATTAAGCGTTGATTGGCAGCAGAAGCGCCCATGGCGATAGCGCTTAACAGGAGCCTAATTATGAACCAGCAGGGTAAAATTTCCATTAAAACACGTTTACCGCAGGGCTCGAAAAACGCCGCTGGCAAACAATCTGGTGTCAAACACGCTGCAAATAATAAGAATCAAGCTGCAACTAAAGTTCCGGGAAAAATACAATACAAGCCGAACGCCACGGCTACACGGCCGATCAGGCAATCTCAAAATCCATTGCATACGCCGTTATACAGCATGCTGGGAAATCTCGCGGTGCAAAGATTGCTGCAAGCCAAATCGAAA
>JAJDNG010000121.1 GCA_022340845.1 Gammaproteobacteria bacterium
TAAATATTTTTATCAATGCAAAGACCGTGCAAATTATAAAAATTGTTGATATCTATTATGGTTAAAGTGGTCATGGTTATAGTGGCAAAAGGTATGGTGACCCAGGTTCAATCCGCCCCGCCAACTACACTCATAACTACACCCACAATCACACCCGTAAAAATATGCGCCCATACTAAGCGGCCGGAGGATGTTAATGGCAAATACGATAAGTCGTGATACCATACCCCACTCACGCGAATGTCATTGAGGAGAAACTATTGAAACACCGGGTGTATTACGTATTCTTGCTAGTGATATTGGCCGCCTGCCAAAACGAAATCCGCCCAGCTGCCCCGCTGGGAGAACGCGCCAGCCTGGATAAACTGGCCAGCGCTTATGAAACGCTCAGCGAACCATTACCGGTATCACCTACAGGCCTGACGCCCAGCGGCAAACTCAAGTTTGTTCAAAAAGTATTTGCCCAGGCGGGCTACGATTTTGATGCCACGTTGCAGGCGCTGGCACAAACCCCACCGCAAGCGCTTACGGCTTATCACAAAGACATGATGGAATTGGTGCTGTTACCCAGCCAAGGATTAAGCGAGCAGGATACCGGCGCGCTTTACGGTGACGCACAACTGGCCAGCATCGTGAAAATCAAAACCTTGTCTAGCCGCTGAGTTATCCCGTGACGTAAATGCCAAGGCGCCTGCATGCAGGCGCCTCGTGTTATATCTAACGATATACTAGGGTCTGAAAAAATTGCAACCGGATTGTATCTGTACTGTATCGTCAGGCTATGCGCCATATAAGATCAGCACTATAAGCATTTATCAGCTTATCATGGGTTATAATGGTCGTTAGTGAATTGCTTGTGGTATGTCTATGAACACTCTACAAAGATTATCAATACCTCCTCAACGGCATAAAGAAATCATCTCAGTGATTAAACAATATCAGTCTGATGGTTGTATCAGGCTATAAAACATAATAATGCTTTATGTGAATATTTTCTGTGATCGAATTCTAAGATAGTCGAATTATGCGATAAACACCTCCTGGCTGGAAAGACGAAACGAAGCGGCTATTTTTTAATGGAGTTGGTTGATAGCTTCAATTGAAAAAACCACAGCTCCGCCATTTTGGGATGCACCTTGGGAATGTAAGTGACATTGACGGATATGTCTCGGGTGCCCACCGATAGTGCCGGCAAGGCGCCCAGAAAGGGCTCGCCGCTGTTATAATCCTGGCGAGTCATCAGGAATCCAATCAGGCCGGCATCCAAGTGCAAATAGTTAAGCTTACGCGACAACATCAGCCGCCGCATGTATCCGCCACCGGCGTAATAAGAAGCCTGATTGTGGGAGTCCTTGAAACCGGAGATGGCCACGAATGGAATCCAACTCTGGGTGGTTTTGGCCAGTTCGTAGTGCAAGCCAAACCCATAGTTGCTTTCATTATATTGAGTGTTTTGGTTTTTGTTGGTGTGAATGGATTTTCCGTTCACCAACAAGCTGAGATTATCGGCGTTGGCAACGCCGGCATGAAACACGAACAACAGCAACAGGAAACCGGCGCTCAATAATAACGACATACACCGGATATTGGTCCAATCAGTCTTACAAACACGCGTGCACGCCATAGCCGCAAACCTCCAGAGCAAAATCTCTGTTAAGGTTAGGAGCCTGGCGTTTAAGCAGCATGTGACCTCGATAAGCGCTTAAAACGAACGTCCTCAGTTCTGGCAACCCCGCTGCCATGGAGTCTCTCGATAAGACTCGGTAGGCCGGTAGCTTTGCGTGCCCATCTTTCGATTGGGTTTGCCCCTGGCAGAACTCCTAACTGAAAATGTGGATGTTCTTCACACTTTTTGTATCGACTGGTTCACATTTTTCTTGATACTAAATTGAACCGCGAGTTTGAACCACGGGTTTAAGCCGCGGATTTAAGCCGCGGGGTTTGAATCTGCGAGTTTTGTATAACCTTAAATTACACCCAGGTTTAGCTTATTACCCAGGTATAATCATATACATAAGGCTCGGCCACCCGCTATTGGCAAAATTTCCACCTCCAGTTTATGATGCACTTTATGCACGACACGACATTCACTTATCACTAACTTCAACCGGTATCTATTAAAGCCCATGTCTTCGCCATCTCCAAAAATCAAACGCTGGCCCGTGGTGTTACTGATCATCAGCGCGGCATTGATTTTGCCCGCCGTTCTACTGAGTCAGTTGGCCGTGGATGTTTCCCTGCGGCAATGGCACGAAAACGCAACGGGTTATCAACAAGCGCTGCAAGAGCAATCCCGCAGTGGAAAACCCTTAGCATTGTTTTTCCACACCGACTGGTGCGCCAATTGCAAACAACTGCGCAAAGAGGTGTTGGTCAGCGCGCCGTTTAACCAATTTCTACCCAATGTCATTCCCGTAAAGATCGACCCGGAATCCGGACCCTCCGAGAAAGCCATAGCCGATCAATTCGGGGTAGTGGGTTATCCCACATTTCTGTTGGTATCTACCAACCCTCGCCGAATCGTTCCCGTGACGAGAACCAGCCACGTTAAACCTGAGGAATTTGTCCAAGCCTGCCGCAAAGCCTTGCACAGCGCGCTACCAAATACGCCGTCGCGCGGCTAAACTTATCGCAGGAAGTGTGGAAAAGATTCAGCAAGCCCTTACCGCATGCAAGCTCTCGCCGAACAAAGGATACCGGATGGACATTAGGTTATGAACAAGGCAAATGGACTATGAACAAGACCAACGAACAATGGAAACGTGAATTGACACCGGAACAATACCGCATTGCCCGGCAAAGCGGCACTGAACCACCATTTACCGGGGAGTTTTATAACCACAAGGAAACTGGTGTGTACCACTGTATTTGTTGTGGCCATGCCTTATTTCGCTCCGAGGAGAAATACGACTCCGGCAGTGGCTGGCCCAGCTATTGGGCGCCGGTCAATGGCGACGCGGTAAAACAAGTGACGGACAGCTCTCACGGCATGGTGCGCTCCGAAGTGCGTTGTTCGCGTTGTGACGCCCATTTGGGACACGTTTTCGATGACGGTCCACCTCCCACAGGATTGCGTTATTGCATCAACTCGGCCGTACTCCAATTCCAAAAGGGTTAAATTCCCCTATAAACTACCGATATAGTCTTAGGCCAGTTGGCTTTTTAAACAATGTGATTGGCGAGTGCGATTCGTTGGCCTCGAGGGGCATCCCCGGCTTAACGCAACACACCACGACATCGGATACCGGTAAATCCCCAAGATTATGAACTCTACCCACCTACCATTATCGTCGTATAAAATTGTGTTCTTTGGCAGTTCAAGTGTCATGTCTTACGCCACGTTATTGCCATTGTTGCAACGCAAGATCCCCATTGCTGCGGTAGTAATCCCCGGCATCAAACCGGAAGACGGCATCTCCTCGGATCACATTGGTGGTATTCCGGTCAAGCAGCCCCCTAAGCACGATACCGTCGAATTACTGGCCCTGGAGTACAACATTCCCATTGTGTATATCCAACGTCTGGATGATTTGGAAAGCTACTCGCAGATCAGCAAATACGAACCCCATTTTATTTGGATGGCTTGTTTTCCGTATATCCTGCCGGAAAAAATCTGGCAGCTGGCGAAAATCGCCAGTATCAATTTGCATCCGTCATTGTTACCGAAGTACCGAGGACCTAACCCGGTTTTCTGGCAGTTAAAATCCGGCGAACCACACATGGGGATCACCTTGCATTTAATCAACAATCTGGTGGACGGCGGCGATATCGTGCTGCAAAAAGACCTGGTGATGAAAAACGGCATTCGGGACCGGGCCATCAATTCTATTATTGGCGAACAAGGCGCAAAACTGTTCATAGAAATCCTGCGCCTTCACCAGAAAAAAACCCTGGAAACCAAACCGCAGGATCCGGCAATCGCCAGTTATATGGGATCACCCAACGCGGAGGATTTTGAATTACACACCACCTGGAGCGCGCAGCATGCGTTTAATTTCATGCGCGGCACCGAAGACTGGAAAATGCCTTATACCGTACATATCGGCGGCAAATGCTTGCGCCTGGACTCAGCCATTGCGTATTCGCCGGCAGGGGCCATGGAGGAGGATTACCGTGTGGACGGGGGATTGGTGTTTGTGCGCTTCGCTCAGGGCGTGTTACAAGCGTACAGTCGGGAGGTTTAGCAAGGAAAGGGCAAGGTGAATGGTTCCAGTTGAAAGGTCCGAGGTGAAAGGGACAACCAGCCGTTAAAACCTCGATCCTCGTTCCTGGTTTTCAGTTCCTTCAATGCAACACCCGCGCGCTATAAGTGCGGTAATAGCGATTCATGACTTCACGCACATTGTTGGGATAATCCAGCTCTTCCATTTGCTGCATACCTTGCTCGAAAAACATGGAAGCGTCTTCGGGGATGTTATGCACCAATTGATCAAAGACCGGCTCCATGATTTGCGGATTATGGGTACGGGTCGCGATTATCCCGCGGTTGATGTTCAGTATGCGCCAGGGTTGTAAGCCGTCCGACTCCACGTCTCGCTTTTTGACATCTTGCGATACGGCATTGATCAACTCGCCCATGACATCGCTCAATTCCTCCAGAATATCCGGCTCATAACAAGCGTTTGCCATGGCGGCCAGCGTATCGACTACGATATCGATAGTGCTCAAATACCCGCCGCGGCGCGCAACCCACAATGCCACAACCACCATAATGGCGTGTAGTTGGTGTTTTTCCTCAGGCATGTCCATATTGCCCGCCCATTCGCTTAGGTTTTGAATAAGTTCCAAACCGTAATTGCCAATCTCGGAGATTTCATCTTTGCTCAAAGCGTCCTCGCCATTATCGTCGTGGTAGCGGATAGCGAATTTCTCTCTCGAGTTGCTCACAACAAGCTTGCTGGCATAGTCGATTTCAATCATTTGCATAATATCGACAAATTGTTCCAGCGCCGTAGCTATCTGGTTAGGTTTGATATCGGTTCTTTTGTGGTATTTTTCCCGAAATTGTTCGAAGGTGTCGACCACACTGTTGCAAGCGTCGTTGATGGCCGCCGTGATATCGTTTACGTTGGTAGAGTTAAAAGTCAGTGACATGGCATTTTCTCGCATCTGTTTTCTCGCAACGGGTTTTCGCAACCATTTCTTACAATAATCTTCGAAATAAAAAAGCGTCAGTCAATAGGGTGTGCGAGG
The DNA here is from genome assembly GCA_022340845.1 of Gammaproteobacteria bacterium. Classification (GTDB taxonomy): domain Bacteria; phylum Pseudomonadota; class Gammaproteobacteria; order SZUA-152; family SZUA-152; genus JAJDNG01. The sequence goes on from JAJDNG010000121.1 coordinate 5,194, forward strand.
CGGTGTATCATGTACTCCTTAATCAATACGGTTGGTAATACGCGATTACTGTTTGTCGAAACATTTTAGTCGAAACATTCTAGTCGAAACATTCTAGTCGAAATCCTCCGGAGGCAGTGTGCGCGTGTTTCTATACCGGATCTGGTTATTGCGCCTCCGGTTATCGCAACGTTGGTCATAACGACTCTGGGTGAAAACATCGTCTGTAACCACGCACCTCACATGTCACAAATACGCAAAATCTATTCCATTTGACCCTAAAACGAATGTGTGGTTTCTTAAATCTTTTATATTAGACTAAAATCGAAAAATTGGAATGTGAATTTTAATGGTATTGGCGCAAGGTCAATGTATCGCCTTGTTGCGTAAATTCCAGATGTTTCAAAAACGTCATGCCTAAAAGGATCTCATCGGAATGAAAATTAGGATTGATATGAGCCCTTACCCCTTGTAACGCTATATCACCCAGTGAGACCTTATCCAATTGAGTTATATAGGCTTTGGCTTCGCCGTTGGCGGTTTGATAATACACAACGGGGCCGGGTTTCAATCCCAGCGTTTCCGCGATGGATTGCGGTACGGAAATGTCGGTAGCGCCGGTATCCAACATGAAGACGACCGGTACATTGTTGATGGCGCCAGTGGCCACATAATGGCCGTAGCGGTTGCGTTTCAAGACCACTTCACGCACGCCATCTGCGGAGATTTGGCTATGTAAGGTTTGATTGGGATTGGTTTGCCGTGCATCCCAGTGGCTAAAATACGCCGTCAATAACCCCAGCACTACCAACCACATGGCCACCACCATGCCCACCCCCAGGCTATGAGTGGAATCCTTACTCTCAGATTCTTCCGCCATAATTCCCGCCGCTTAGAACCGCATCATCCTCCGCTCGTATATTGCCACTTCGCCATAACCAAACAAGGCGTTTAAATGATGCAGCAAAGCATGTCCCCCTTCTGTTTCCCACGTTACCACCATTTTTTGATCGATTGTTTGATAGAACTGCGCTAGCGCCTCGATATCGACGGTTTCCAGAGCCTCGGAGTCTGTCAGTGGATTCTCTTGAGTCTGAGCGCTGGACGCAACATATTGATCGATTAGGCCCAACCAAACCTGACTGGCCCCCATGGCAAAATAAGGCCAGGCCCGCTGCATGGCCAGAGACCAGTTTTTATCGCTGGTAGCTTCGACCGCCGGGTTTGAGGCGTTGTTCCCATCGGGCAAATCCACCTTCTCTATTACGTTGGCGGCGATCAACTCAGGAATCAAGGTATTTTGTGCAAGTTTATCCAAAATCGCCATGGCAGTGGGTTTCGGGGCATAAAAAATGAAGCTGAAGCGATGTCCCGTCCGGTCCCTGACAGCCCGCCGGTGAAAGCGCCACAACTGAATGTGTTGCGCGTATTCAATGAGCAAGGGCTTAAAGAGCTGATGCGCCAACAAAATATCCACATACCATGCAGTAGGCTGTTGTTCCGGCCAGGCAACTTGTACCGGCACATACCACCAGTAGCTGCGGCCGCTGCTGTTTTGCGCGGGAGGAATTTCCACCGCAGCGGGCGCCTGCGTCGACGGTAGTTGGGATTGGGGCTGGTCTTGCATATTCACTGTGGCGCACGCCGGTAGAAACAGCAACCAGATCACTACCCACCATCCGTGGCGCCAATGCTTTGTACTATCGAGTGTTTTACCCATAAATTTAAGAGGATTGGATTGGATTGAGTTGAGCACGGTATACACCCAACCCACTTTTTGAACGCCGCCGAATTAAACCGAAAGCTTAAAAATTTTGCTTGTACAAGTTTGTCAAATAATCGCTTAAATAGAGTCTTTCAAACTCTACCGGATCCCAACTTT
>JAJDNG010000289.1 GCA_022340845.1 Gammaproteobacteria bacterium
CAGGTTGGCGACGCGAAGGGGGCGACTTATGCTTATCGGTATCGCGTCTGTTGAACTGGCGTCCCTGGGCGAGCTAAAACGCCATCAAAACCACCCGTCGGAAGCCGCTCCGTCAGCTAAGCTTATACCCACATTTCGCAATTGAATATTTCCTTTTTTCCGTCATAATAAAGCCCTGTCAAATCCAACAGGGTAAGCCGACTATGCCAAAATTTAACTCCATTAGAGCCTCATCCATGAGAGAGTACATCGGCATTGTTAAAGAGGCGTTGTACGAAATCGATGATCTGCGAGCATCAGTGGAATATGATGAAGAGTATATGGATGGAGCCTTATCGTTTATCAACGATTTGGATGCCGGAGTGCGTACGTTATTGCAGTCTTTGGAAGATGGCAGTTATGAGTTCGGCAAAGGAGAACTGCCGTTTATCGAAATCGTGCGCAATGTCAGTGACAATCTGTTGCCATTTAAACATTTGTTTATGCGTATTGAGTTAACCCACAAACAAGGATTGGACGAAGAACTCCCTCAAGATTGAAGTGGGTCAACCGGCATGATTGCGATCTCATCATTGCTTGCGATCGGTGTGGTGGGTTTGGCAAATTGTTTATTGACCGTCACGTTGACTTTGTTGTCCTGCAGCAAGGAATCCCAGGGCTTGCCACGTTGACGTAACCAGTCAAGCAATTCTCCAACGGTGTTGACGGAGCCGGGAATTTCGCAGGATTCCGAATCGCGTCCCAACCGGGTGACTAAGGAGACAAAATACAACAAGGAAACGGTTTTTGGCGGTGAGTCGGCGTCGCTTGATTCACCCGAAGGAGGGGGCGGCACTGGATATACACCAAAGCCAGCACCGGAACGTTTCTTCAAATAGTCCTGCCAGTTTTTGTCATAGTCACGGCCGAGTTCATACAAGGTTCCCCAGGAAAAAATACCGGTATCATGGCCATCATCAAATTGTAAATTGACGGCATAACTGCCCACCGGTTCGATTTTGGTAATATTGACGTCTTCTTTACCGGAAATCACTTCGCCACGTTCTTTAGCCGCTTGCACCTCAGCAGAGGTGGAAAATACCCGCAAATATTCACAAGGCAATTCAAAGCGGGCGCCATCATCAAAGGTGATTTCCAAAATCCGGCTTTTTTGGTGCAGCTTGATGTCAGTGGGTGTGGGATCGCCTGGCATGGGTTTGTGTGCTGATTCTTAAATTGGGTTACTTGAAATTGAGTTATTTAAAATTGTAGTGTTTTCGAATCGGTGATTTAACTTCCCAGGTACACGACAAACCTTTGGGGAATGATACATAATCACCTTCTTTGATGGTTACCGCATCACCGCCATCTTTGGGCGTGACGACCGCTTCACCTTCCAATATGTAACAAACTTCAATTTGGTCATACGTCCAGTCGAAAGTGGCCACTTCTTTGGTCCAGACAGGCCAAACGTCCACGCCCAACGCATCCAGTTTGGCCAGCGAGATATTGTGTTCCACGGTAATTTCACTCATGATGCTCGTCCTCAAATGATGGTTCGTCGCGTCGAATTCTAGGGACAGACATGCCTCAGGTCAAACCAAATCCCTCTGCAATTCCCAGCGGCATATACGGCAACATATTGGTACAATAGGCGCTTTTCAACCAAATCAACTTAAAAAAGCAACTTTACTATGACACTGAAGACCCGTTTTGCTCCAAGTCCAACCGGATATTTACACATTGGTGGCGCCAGAACCGCGTTGTATTCCTGGCTTTATGCCCGTAAACACGGCGGTAAATTTGTATTGCGCATCGAAGATACCGATTTGGAACGCTCCACCATGGAATCGGTCAACGCCATCCTCGAAGGCATGACCTGGTTGGGGCTGGAGTATGACGAAGGTCCGTTTTATCAGACGGAGCGCTTCGATCGCTACAAAGAAGTCATCAAGCAACTAATGGATAGCGGCCACGCCTACCATTGCTATTGCACCAAAGAAGAACTGGACGCCATGCGAGAAGCGCAAAAGGCCAACAAACAAAAACCCCGCTATGACGGCCGCTGCCGGGCACGCACCCAGCCGAGAGAAGGGGTGGAGCCCGTAATTCGCTTCAAAAATCCGCAAGAAGGCGCGGTGGTCATCGACGATCAAATCAAGGGCAAGGTGCTGGTGGAGAACAGCGAGCTGGACGATTTAATCATCGCCCGCAGCGACGGCACACCCACGTACAATTTAACCGTATTGGTGGATGATTTGGACATGGGCATCACCCATGTGATCCGCGGTGACGATCACCTCAATAATACTCCGCGGCAAATCAACATCATCCGGGCGTTGGACAAGCAGCCCCCGGTATACGCCCATGCGCCCATGATTCTCGCCGAAGACGGCACCAAGTTGTCCAAGCGCGTCCACGGTGAGGCGGTGAGTGTGATCCAGTATCGCAAAGAAGGCTATTTGCCCGAGGCATTACTCAACTATCTGGTCAGATTGGGATGGGCCCATGGCGACCAGGAAATATTCACCCTGGATGAAATGATCGAACTGTTTGACATCAAAGATGTGAACAATTCAGCATCCAGCATCAATCCCGAGAAACTGCTGTGGCTCAACCAGCAATACATCAAAAACGGCGATCCGGCCCACATAGCCCACCATTTAAGCTGGCACATGGGCCAACTGGGCATTGATCCTGCCCAAGGGCCAGACCTGGTGGAGGTCGTCAAAGCGCAACAGGAACGCGCCAAAACCTTGCTCGAGATGGCAGAAAATAGCGTCTATTTCTACCAAGATTTTGACCAGTTCGACGAAAATAACGCCAAAAAGCATTTGCGCCCCGTGGTGTTGGAAGCCTTTCAAGCCATTCGCCAGGCGTTCGAGACGCTGGAAGACTGGTCCGCCGAAGCCATCCACCAAGTGATTAATGATACCGCCGAAAAGCTGGACATGAAGATGGGCAAAATTGGCCAGCCCTTACGCGTTGCCGTCACCGGCAGCGGCATGTCGCCTTCCATCGACGTCACCGTGCAACTGATCGGCAAGCCCCGCACCCTGGCGCGCCTGGGCAAAGCCATCGAGTACATCGAGAAGCGCGCGGCCAACGCCTAGCAAATGGCGGAAACTATTTGAAACAACAGCTTGACGGGGGAGAGGCGTGTCAGTAAAATTCGCCCTTCGTTTTACAACGGGGCTATAGCTCAGCTGGGAGAGCGCTTGCATGGCATGCAAGAGGTCGGCGGTTCGATCCCGCCTAGCTCCACCAAACTAGAAGTCAGCGGTAAAAGCTAACTTCTAGGAAATAGAATAAAGCACCTAGGATGCAACTAGGCCTGTGTCCTGCTTTATACATCAAGTCCCGTCCCCATCGTCTAGAGGCCTAGGACACCGCCCTTTCACGGCGGTAACAGGGGTTCGAATCCCCTTGGGGACGCCAATTAAATCAAGGGCTTACATCACTTCGATGTAAGCCCTTTTTTATTTTCGGTAAGATTTCGGTAAAACTCAACAACGTATTTTTAAAGTAAGGGTGAATATTTTCGTAGCGTGCTTTTTTCTACTTCCAAAATCATCTCAAATTTTACTCCAGGTCTTTAACAATCGATTGATAAATATATCTC
>JAJDNG010000126.1 GCA_022340845.1 Gammaproteobacteria bacterium
GCTCCAGTCGGTACAAATGATACATGTGCCACGCCAGATAGCCACTGACGGCGACCATAAATGCGACAAGAACCTCACCGATAATAGCGCCAACCACTAGTGCCAGCAGCAATAGCGCACATAAACGCCAGAATTCTCGTATCCATGGATTAGCCAACATGTCTCGCCAACCTTTTACGGGGTAAGTGCTCCATGCATTGCTCTACCGCCAGCCTCAAAGCAGTCGTACGGTCACCGCGGTATCCTATCTGACGGGACGTTATCACTATGATACATGATGAGATCGGTTGGCTGGCCAAAATCACTCCTGGGGGGAAAACCGGTAGCCAGCGCCGCGCACTGTTTGAATGAAACGATCATAGCCGTGGTCGCCAAGCGCTTTGCGCAAGCGACGAATGTGTACATCCACCGTGCGGTCTTCGATATAAACATTGCTGCCCCACACATAGTCCAGCAACTGGGTCCGGCTATACACCCGTTCGGGATGAGTCATGAGAAATTGCAACAACTTAAATTCGGTAGGCCCCATTTCCACGCAGCTATCGTTCACGGATACCCGGTGGCTGGAGGCGTCCAGTCGCAGCTCGTCGATCTGGCAAATGGAGTCTTCCTTAAAAGGCGAGACCCGCCGCAACACCGCTTTAATCCTGGCCACCAGTTCTTTAGGGGAAAAAGGTTTGCTGATGTAATCATCGACCCCGGCATCAAATCCCCGTAATTTGTCGCTTTCTTCTCCTCTGGCGGTGAGCATGATAATGGGGATATCCTGAGTAAGCTCCTCTTTTCGTAAGCGTTTCGCGTAATCAATGCCGCTGATACCGGGCAACATCCAATCCAGCAAAATCAAGTCCGGCAAGCGCTCGGCTATACAGGTAGCAGCTTCTTTGGTATCCATCGCTGCTCTCCAAGTGTAGCCGGCTCTGTCTATGGTAAAGCCAATCATGTCACTGATCGCTGTTTCATCTTCCACAACTAATATATGCTGGTTGGTCATAATATAAAATATTTGTAAGTTACTGATATCTAATATTACAACAGAGTAATATGACACTTATATTACACAGCGATCCTTGTCACAATTGTGTCACATTATAGCGAATAGCACCGGATTGCGAAAAATCACCTCATTAAATTAATTTAGATAGATATAACAAGTAGTTGGCCCACTCACATGGGCTTTTTTTCGCGTGGTAAACAAAAAGATACCCCGCGGGGCAACGCGGTCCCGGGGGCATTAGGGGGGAGTTTACAGTGTTACAAAAGAAAAGCACCAGGATGTACGGGTGTACATCCGTAATACTTTCTCTTCGATCCGATTACGTTCGTATCAACCCGCTACAGGTCGGTAAATCAATCCAGGATTAAACAAAAGCTCATCTTTATTTAACTGATCCAACGGACATCCGTCCCGATCACATTGCGCCAGGCGATCGAAAACGTATTTTCTTTCAAATTGCGTAATAGTTTTGTAAATAGGTTTGCCCAGGTGAGAACCGATTTTTTCTCCGTATTCACGTCGTACCACTTTTTTACCCTCTTTATCTGTTAATGGTGATGCACACAAAAAGTTGATCCAAAATTTTTATCGTCTAATGACGTCACTCCTTTAGAGTGGATGACAGATTTTTTACCGCTAGTAGTGCTTGTAGTACACACTGCAAGAAACTTACCCAATAGGGTTAACTTTTTTCCCGGGGTATTTTGATTCGATGTGGATTCATGTGCTCTTATGTTTTGTGACAGACAACACAAAAAAGAGTTTAATGAGATTGCAAAAACCTTACTTTTATAAGCTAGTGGTCCGTGCGGGTAATAAGGTTACTCAGCCAACCCACAAGCGCTAGCTGGCAAGACGCGCGAGCGCAGGACTGGTGGTGACCAATTCAAGCGAGTGCACCAACAGTAGGCGCTTTAGGCGACGCCGCCAGGTGGCGCCTGTGGGTTGGCCCGAAGGGAACCTCGCTCATGGACCATCACTGCGTTGTGGTCTCTTGACGTAGAACTACTATGCCTGCGCGCCCACGCCTTGTTATGATCCATGAGCGGGGCTCTGAGTAACCTTATTACCCGCACAGACCACTAGCATCCAAAATAAAGCGAAACTCGACAGCATTTGGTCGTCAATCTCTACATTTTATACCCAGTCCTCCTACGTATCTTCCTATAGAACACTGCGACGAACTACACACTGCGACGAATTACACATTGGGTTGGTGGAATAATGCCAAATGATGTCAATACTCCCGCGGGGAATCGAGCCCGCGGCTTAATATTGTCGCGTTGTGGGCCGATAATAATGGCATACACTAAACATGTGCCCCGAACGGACAACGCCGATGTTAAAAAAAATACTCAAAATTTCCCCCATCCAGGAGATTGCCAACGATTTGATGCCGGTTTATGTGTTCCGTGACCTGGAATTTTCCGTACTGGAGGACGTTGCCGGCTTCAGCACAAAACGACATTTTTTTCCCGGAGATGTTTTAATATCCGAACACCAGGGATCATTGTCAGACATCTATGTATTGTGTGATGGTACGGTGGAAATCATCAGTAGCAGTTCCGGTGTTACCAGTGAAGAGGTCTCATTATCACGCCAGGATAAAGAGATTTTCGGCGAAATCAGCTGGCTCACTCAACGAAAACGCACCGCCACCATCCGTTGCCTGGATGAGGTGGATGCGGTGTGTATCGATGGCCGTCAATTCATGCAGTATCTGGACGATCATCCCGAGGTGGGTTTCCCGGTAATGAAAAATATGTCCTTGTTACTGGCCGATCGCCTGAATGAGGCGGACAGTTTACTCAAACAAATTCTCTGGAATAGCAATATATAGCCGGCCGCAATGGGGTTGGTTGAGCGCCAGACGGTTTTTGCGCCGTAATATTGACTAAGCGCGTGTCTGGATATTCAAAAAAGAGCTGTGTATATTAGCCACTACGCAGACGACATCAATCGGTGAACCCAGTCTGCGCGGTTTGCCACGATTATTAATAGAGATGCCTGCTAAAGAAGGTTGAAAGTCTCTTGCGGGGTAACATTTCTTGCACACTGTGGTGACGGGTTACTCAATGGGAGGGCGCGGTCACACTCTTTATCTCCAGGTCAGAACATGGAGACAGTCAAAAAAGGAGCTGGTTAGCGAATGAAACCATGGTACTGGTTGTGGATTGGGATTTCGATCACCACCGCGACCGCAGCGGATCAATTTCAAATTTCGTTTTTTCAGGACGCTGAGAAACTGTTTTGGGAGCAACTCTATCCTAACGGCGGCTGGACGTTGTATTGCGGCGATCGCTTTGAAAAACCACAAAATGTCGTGATTGAAGACATTTATGCCAAAGAATGGGCGATGCAGTATTTGCAATGCGAATCCATTGAGCAATGCCGTGCGGAGCAAGCCAAATTCAGTCGCATTGAGTCCGATTTGCACAATATGTATCCCGCCCTGGAAAACGTCGCCAAGGCGCGCGCGGATTTCCCGTATGGGCCCATTGCGGGTGAATTCCGGGATTTTTTTGAATGCAATTTTGAATACGACGCCCGCGACCATGTGGCAGAACCGCGTTCCGTCGCCCAGGGCAATATCGCTCGCGCCATCTTATATATGCACGTGGAATATGGGCTGCCAGTGGATAAACCGCTGCTGGCCAGAGTGCTGGAGTGGAATCGAGACGACCCTCCCAGCAAGGATGAAATCCGCCGTAACGACATCATTGAAAAGTTACAGGGCACACGCAATCCGTTCATTGACAATCCCGCGCAGGCCGAAACCTTAATCGCCCGTCATAAAAGTGCGCCACTGAAGAGTGTTGATGTTTTCTAAGCCGAGTGATCTAACTCGAGTGAACCGCAGGCTTTTCATCCGGCTCCGCCTTGGGTATCCAGACCCATGCCACCAGCATCGCAACAAAGGCGATCACAGCGGCGATGGCGAATGTCACCTGTGGACCCAGACTGTCCCAGGTTAGACCGCTGTAAAAACTGCCCACCGCCCCACCGGCACCAAAACTCAAACTGCTGTATAAGGCCTGTCCCCTGCCTTGGTGCCGGCCGATAAAATAGCGATGTATCAACTGAATGGCACTGGCGTGATAGACGCCGAATGTGGCTGCATGCAACACTTGCGCGGCCACCATAATCCACAGCGATTCGGCAAAATAACCGACCAACCACCAGCGCACACACGCCAACGCCAAACTCGATACCAATAAAAGCCTGAGTCCAATCCGCGGCACCAAGCGGGGCAACCACAAAAACACCAATACTTCGGCAAACACGCCCAACCCCCACAACTGGCCGATCAGAGTGCGTGAATAACCTTGGTCTTCCATGTAAATCGTATAAAACGTGTAATACGGCCCATGGCTCATCTGCATGAGTAAACACACCGCCAACAACGCCAATACAGCGGGCGTTTTCAATAACTTAGCCAGCGACTCATGAGCACCGTGTGACGTACCGGTGGCCCGTTCTTGTACCGCCAGGCTACTCACCCAGATCCCAGCAAACAAAAATAACAACACATGCGGCAACACGCCGGCGCCCCAGCGATCCAACACCGGACCCAGCAACATAACCGTCAGTATGAAACCAATGGAGCCCCACAATCGGATTTTACTGTAGCGATGGGTTTGCTGGTGCAAGTAGTTAAAGGTAATCGCCTCAAACTGCGGTAACGCGGCATTCCAGAAAAAACTGAACACCACCATGACCACCACCAGCCACCAATATACCGAGGAGGCGTACACTCCGATGAAACTCAGCGCCGCCAGCAAACTGCCTAAACGCACGATGTTCATGCGCTTGCCGGTATGATCGGCTATCCAGCCCCAGATATTCGGCGAAACGATTTTTGTTGCCATGATAATCGCCATCAGGAAGCCGATTTGCTGGGCAGCGTAGCCCAGTTCCTTGAGATACAAACTCCAGTAAGGCACCAGAGCCCCCAGCGAGGCAAAATAGAACCAATAAAATCCTGACAACCGCCAGTAAGGAATGCTGGAGTGCTTAACCCGCATGTCTCACCAGGCGGCCACTAAAAGGCGAGTTTAAATGTAAATAAAAACGATTATGCAATTTGATCCCTTAACACACTGTTTAATCCTATGGCCAATCGCGGTTCTGGCTTGTCTTCGAATCCGTAGGCTTGCTCTTCACTCAAGCCATAGCTAGCGCTATGACTTTCGCACCAGAGCGGCGCCTACGAACACGAATCCTTCGCCATCTCCCGCGATCCTGGTGAATAAAGCGGGTTATCGTTCACAGTTGGCTATCGGGTGGAAATGCGTTGCGTGTCATTGGCTGGTTGATTTTTTATCGTTATTCGCCATGCCACTTAATAATCCCAGCATGGCTATAAATAGTAGTAGAGCGTTGTCGTGTCTCGCACCGGGTTGAGCCCCCCGATTCCAATTCAATGTCAGCCATACGTTAGAGAAAACGTAAACTCTCAAAGCCTGCGCTCGCAAACCTCTGCGATAAACTAATACTGTGTGGTTTTTACCCGGTGCTTGAATCGCACCTGGCCAAATTGCCCGCCCGATGGGTTGTACTGTAGCGTATATCTGCTTGGCATCTAGGAGTGAACGCACCAATGATGAGTGCGCTTAATACAGTAAAATACCCACGAGCAACAAAAACGCCGCCACCAATATAAAAACGATATTAATGGGTATGATGTATTTACGAGGCGAAAATCCCGGATCAAAGGCTATGCGCAGCATGGCGTAAGTCATCAACACAGCCAGGTACAAGCCAGCGGCGTGGTGCAGAAAATCGTCTAATAAATAAGTAATGTCCGTTTCCTGCCAGCGTAAAAATCCCCGGTAATAGATTTGGCTGAAAACTTCCTGCGAAACCATATTCAGCAATCCGGTGCACACTAGCACCAGGACACAAATCAGAAATAAAAATAACAGGTTTTTCTTCTGCCGCTTGCCTCGCCACAAAATCCAAAATAGCGAGATGATGGCCGTCGTCAGCGCCGCCATTATGATCAGTATGGCAGTGACACAGCCCAGGCAACTTTCCGCGCTGATGGCGGGCGGGTCGATATACCACCATTTGGCGATTAATACTGCCAGAAATAACAGGCTAAACCAGGTTACGCCAAAAGGATCTTTGCTAAAAAAGGCCACAATAGGATTGCTGCCGGATCTTCTTCTGCTTCTTGCCATTTTTTGTTGTAGTCGATTGGGTGAATTTAGGGATTATTCTATTCTTCGTCGTTTAATCCGCGCTGCCCGCAATGATGGGTGTTTCTGACTGTACATCCATGTTTTGTGCCCGGTGTCGCAATACATGATCCATTAACACAATGGCCAGCATGGCTTCGGCGATGGGTGTGGCCCTTATCCCCACGCAGGGGTCATGCCGACCTTTGGTGACGACTTCGGCCACATTCCCTTGTTTGGTGATACTGCGGCCCGGCAGTAAAATACTGGAGGTGGGTTTGAAGGCGATGCTTACGGTGATGTCTTGCCCGGACGAAATTCCGCCCAGGATACCGCCAGCATGGTTGCTTAAAAAACCTTGTGGGGTCATTTCGTCGCGGTGTTCGCTACCATGTTGCGCCACACAATCAAAACCGGCGCCGATTTCCACCCCCTTGGCGGCATTGATACTCATCATGGCATGGGCAATATCGGCATCCAGGCGATCGAAGATGGGTTCCCCCAAGCCCGGCATCAGGCCAGTGGCAACCACATTAATGCGCGCGCCCACGGAATCGCCTTGCTTGCGTAAATTGTCCATGAAGGCTTCCATTTCCTCGACTTTACTGGCATCAGGACAAAAAAACGCGTTATTTTCCACCTCTTCCCAATCCAGCGTTTGAGCTTTAATGGGCCCCAACTGGCTCAAATAACCCCGCACGGTGATACCGTAGCGCGTGTGCAGATATTTTTTCGCAATACCGCCGGCGGCCACCCGCATCGCGGTTTCCCGGGCCGACGACCGGCCGCCGCCGCGATAATCGCGCACACCGTATTTTTGCTCATAAGTATAGTCTGCGTGACCGGGACGGAAGGTGTTTTTAATATTGGTGTAGTCTTTGGACTTTTGATCGGTATTGTGGATAAGTAACGCGATGGGAGTTCCTGTCGTTTTACCTTCAAACACCCCGGAGAGGATTTGCACCTCATCGGCTTCGCGCCGTTGCGTCGTATGGCGGGATTGACCCGGTTTGCGACGATTTAAATCCCGCTGTAGGTCAGTCTCGTTCAACGCCAGTCCTGGTGGACAGCCATCGACCACGCACCCAATGGCCGGACCGTGACTCTCGCCAAAGCTGGTGACGGCAAATAATTTTCCGAACGTATTTCCTGACATGGGCGCATTTTACCCCAGAATCGCCTTTGAGCGCATGGCGAATTTCACAAATCGTTGAGAGCACTCATTAAGTTTGTTTTTTCACCACGAAGCCGCAAAGGACACTAAGAGAAAACAAGGTCAATTTCTTTTCTTCGCGCCTTTACGTGGCTTCGTGGTAAATATGAAAAACTCAATGTGTCATATACTGAAAAAGTCAGCGTAAATTTGAACCTCAGTTGGTTTTTTTCAAAGGCAGCTGGATTGGCGCAGGCACGGTTTTAGGACCGGCAGATGGCTTGCGATTGGGTAACTGGCGCGATTTGGGCAGCGCAGTCACTTCGTCCGGTGACCTGGCTGTGGATGTGTTGCCCATCGGCAACATAGTTGGGACGTTTGCGCTGGATTGCGGCGTTATTAAGTCCGCCGCCTCACCGGAAGATTGAATGAGCCGACCGTTTTCCAACAGCGCTGCTTCGGCTTGTTTGTTCATGACAATCATGGATATGCGGCGGTTTACCGGACTGCGGGGATTTTCTTTGTCAAACAATACTGTTGAGGACAATCCCACAACTTTGGCGACTTTCACCGCATCCAGTCCGCCCAGAACCAGCGCACGACGTGAGGCATTAGCGCGGTCCGTGGACAATTCCCAGTTGGTATAACCTCGAATACTGCTATATGGCGTGGCATCGGTGTGCCCGGTCAAACTGATTTTGTTGGGTACTTTGTTAATGATTTTGGCGATTTCATAAAGTATATGCGAAGTATACTCTTTTAGATGTGAGCTGCCGCTGTCGAACATGGCGCGATTCTCTTTATCGATAATCTGAATCCGCAACCCTTCCGGGGTGATGTCCAACAATAATTGATCCTTGAATTCCTTGAGTTTATCGCTTTGTAAGATAGCGTCTTCCAGTTCGGTTTTTAATTCATTCAAGCGCTGCTTGTCCTGAGCGGCATTGCGCTCGACCATTTTCATCTCGACTTCGTCTTTGACTTCTTCGGATTTCTTATGGCTGGCGACTTCCGCGTCCACCGCCCCGTGTTTGATCATGCTGCTGCTGGCCCCCCCCGGGCCCTGGATAGCGCTGGGATTTTCGAAATAATCCGCAATGGCGGCCCGCTCCTGTGGCGTGGTGGATCCCATCAACCACATCAAGAGGAAAAACGCCATCATGGCAGTGACAAAATCGGCGAAAGCCACTTTCCACGCCCCACCGTGGTGACCGTGGCCGCCTTTTTTTACCCGCTTGATGATAATAGGGTTAGCCGATTCCATTTGAGGTGACCCACATTGGTTTTAAAGATCCTGTGTAAACCGGCTGGTTTTGAATACCATGGCCGCCAGGTTGAGTTATTTACCTTTTTTCTTAATGTGCGCCTCTAACTCGGTAAAGCTTGGGCGTTCGGTAGAAAACAGTGTTTTTCGCCCAAACTCCACCGCTATCTGGGGGGCGTAGCCATTTAAGGTGGCGATTAAACAAACTTTAATGCATTCGTAGAATTTGGCCTCTTCGTGCGCGATGTGCTCTAACATGGTAGCCATGGGGCCGACGAATCCATACGCCAGCAAGATCCCCAGAAACGTACCCACCAGGGCAGCCGCGACATGATGACCGATGACCTCCGGCGGCCCGCCTATGGAAGCCATGGTAATCACGATTCCCAGTACGGCAGCGACAATACCAAAACCCGGCAATGCATCGGAGACCTTGGTTAAGGCATTATGTGCTTGACCGGATTCGTGGTGGTGGGTTTCCAACTCCACTTCCATAAGGCTTTCCAGTTCGAAGGGATTCATATTGCCACCGACCATTAAACGCAGGTAATCGGCGATAAAGTCCATCACGTGGTGATCGGCAAGAATTTTGGGGTATTTTTTAAAAATGGGACTTTGTTTGGGCATCTCGATATCCGATTCCAGAGACATCAAGCCGTCTTTACGAGATTTGGCAAACAAGTCGTACATTAATCCCAGCAAATCCAGATACAAGCCTTTGCTGTATTTGGATCCTTTAAGCAAAAGGGGAATGCTGCCAAAAACGGTTTTGATCACTTTGCCGGGATTGGAAATGACAAATGCGCCAAATGCCGCACCACCGATGACCAAGAGCTCATACGGCTGCCATAAGGCTAACGGCTGGCCATGGGACAAAACGAATCCCCCTAACACACAACCGATGACAAGAATAAAACCGACGACTAATTTCATAGGTCCTTCTACAACACCCGGAATTAATGATGACCAAACCAGTATCGGCACCGTCGATGCGGCCTTGAGGTGATTTATGGTTTGCCCGGTGTTTTGCAGGCACATGCCGTTCTGGGGCCGCCAAACCGCGCACGGGGAAATGGGCATTGCACCAATACGCAATCTGGTTTAATCTTGCGCGTTTTCCAGCCGGGCTTGTACAACGTCCCAGCTTGAAATTTGGAGAGGTGTCCGAGCGGTTGAAGGAGCACGCCTGGAAAGTGTGTATACGGCAACGTATCGAGGGTTCGAATCCCTCCCTCTCCGCCAGTTCATTCTCAAGACACTAGGCGTTTTGGGTGTTTTGAGCAACGGCGGTCACCTAACAAAAAGAAATCGACGATCAATGGTGACTTGTATTGGTCCCCTCGCAACGATAAGCTGTGAACCCCGTCAGGCCCGGAAGGGAGCAGCGGTAACAGTAGACTCGGGTGCCGGGGTGTGGCTAGTATGAGTCACCACCCATTTACGTTCCGGGCGGCCTGAATACCCGGCCCACCACCCCTAGCGCACGGGTGGCTGAGAGCTTAACAACTACACTTTATTCCTAAAACTGATATCTATATTGTATTGTGTGATCCATGAGTTACCAAGTTCTCGCTCGAAAATGGCGCCCCCGCAACTTTAAGGAACTGGTGGGTCAAGAGCACGTGCAGCGGGCGCTGATCAATGCTCTGGATAACGACCGCTTGCACCACGCGTTTTTGTTTACCGGCACCCGGGGCGTTGGCAAAACCACCATTGCCCGCATTCTGGCCAAATCCCTAAATTGCGAAACCGGCGTCACTTCCACGCCTTGCGGAGTCTGCAGCACCTGCACGGAAATCAATGAGGGGCGCTTTGTGGACTTGATTGAAGTGGACGCGGCCTCGCGAACCAAAGTGGAAGACACCCGCGAGCTGTTGGAAAACGTACAATACGCGCCCACCCGTGGCCGCTACAAAGTGTATTTAATCGACGAAGTACACATGTTATCCACCCACAGTTTTAACGCCTTGTTGAAAACACTGGAAGAACCTCCCCCGCACGTAAAATTCCTGCTGGCCACCACCGATCCGCAGAAATTACCGGTAACGATCTTGTCCCGCTGTTTGCAATTTAATCTCAAACGGCTGCCCTTGGAGCAAATCCAGACGCATTTGCAACACATACTCAGCGCTGAACAAATCGACAGCGACGCCGAATCGCTGCTCCAAATCGCCAAGGCCGCCGATGGTAGCATGCGAGATGCCTTAAGCCTGTTAGACCAGGCGATAGCCTATGGTGGCGGCGCGGTGCGCAATGACGAAGTGCGTGCCATGCTGGGCACAATAGAACAACAACATGTTTTAGACATTTTACAACACCTGGCGGATGGCGATGCCCTGAGTGTGCTGCAGAAAACCCAGCTACTGGCCGAGCACGCATTCGATTTTGCGGCGGTACTGGACGATCTAGTCACCCATTTGCATTATGTCGCACTGGCACAGATCAGCCCGCAGTCTCTGGATAGCTCGGTGGTAGACACGCAAGCCATTGCCGCCCTCGCGGCATCACTGGCCGCCGAAGATGTGCAATTGTTTTATCAAATTGCATTAATTGGCCGCCGCGATTTAGCATTGGTACCCGACCCGCGTTTGGGATTCGAAATGGTGTTATTGCGTATGTTGGCGTTTAAACCGGCCGAAGCAGGCTCTATCAAGCCGCCCCCCGCGGCGGCGAGCAAATCCCCGGTTGCGGATGCCCGTGCTGCTATTCGGGGCAGCACGCCACCTTCCACTGTCGCCCAATCCAGTGTCGCCGACTCAAGTTCGGCGCAGCACACCCGTGCAGCGCCTTCAACAACTGTCTCCACGGCAACCAATGCAGTCATGGCGGACAGAAAACTGGACACTGAACCGGTCGATACGCAAGCGCAGCGCAGCCCCCGGCAACCATCGACTACCCCCGCCGGCGCCAGTACTTCCGCCGTCAGCAATGAGATTCAGCCGCCAGCGGCGGTGGCTGAACCCGCACCCGCCGCTGCGTCGGCGAACACCCTGTCTTCCACCACCCAGTCCGCCGCCAAAGCCGAAGACGCCGGAGCGATGCAATGGTATCAGTTGGTGGAGAGGCTCGATGTGGCAGGAATCACTCAGCAACTGGCATTGAATTGTGCCTGCACACTGCAAAGCAGTGATTGCATTACGCTGCAACTGGCCGAATCGCGCCAACACTTGTTGAATCCCAGCCGACAAGAGACATTGCGACAAGCGCTAAAAACCAGCCTGGGGTCCGAGATTAAATTGACCATTGAGGTGGTCACCGCCACCGGCAATACACCGGCGGAAATTAAAGCCCGGCAGGCGGCGGAAAAGCAACAGGATGCGGAAAAATCCATTTACAGTGATCAAACCGTAAAAACGCTGATTAATACGTTTGACGCCCAGGTAGCCCCGGGCTCTATCGCGCCTATTGATCAATCGCCTGGCAGCTGATAAATCGTCCGGCGGCTGATCAATCGACCAGCCGTTGATAAATACCCCATCAGGCACAAATTATTAACTGTTATACCTGTTAACGAAGACGAGAGGAAAAACTATGAAAGGTGGTCTTGGCAATCTCATGAAACAAGCCCAGGCAATGCAGGAGAACCTGCAAAAAGCCCAGGAAGAACTGGCCAAAATGGAAATTACCGGCGAAGCCGGTGGCGGCATGGTGAAAGTCGTGATGAACGGCCGGCACGATGTCAAACGCGTCACCATCGACGACAGCTTGTTGAACGATGATAAAGAAATGCTGGAAGATCTTATCGCTGCGGCGGTTAACGACGCGGTACGCGCCATTGAGAAAAAATCTAAAGAAACCATGTCCGGTTTGACCGCGGGTATGAATTTGCCCGGCGGAATGAAACTGCCATTTTAAACCTGCCCATTCGCCGTTCTCGTGGATTTCAGCCCGTTAATCCAGCAGCTCATGGAAGACCTGCGATGTTTGCCCGGCGTCGGTCCCAAAACGGCACAACGCATGGCGTTCCATTTACTGGAACACGACCGCGACGGCGCCAAACGCCTCGCACGCAGCCTGGTGCAAGCGTGCGAGCGTATCGGCCATTGTAAATCCTGCCGTACCTTAAGCGAGTCCGAAATTTGCGGCATCTGCGCAAACTCCAAAAGAGACAGCCGGATTTTGTGTATTGTGGAAACCCCATCGGATATTCGAGCCATTGAACAGGCGACCGATTACAAAGGCTTGTATTTTGTTCTGATGGGTCATTTGTCACCCATTGATGGCATTGGCCCCCAGCAACTGGGATTAGACCAACTGGAACGCCGCCTCCAGGACAACACCATAGAAGAAGTTATTCTTGCCACCAATCCCACGGTGGAAGGCGAGGCCACCGCCCATTACCTTAGCGACCTGGCTCGCTCTTATCATAAAAAACCCACCCGCATCGCTCACGGAGTTCCCATCGGCGGAGAATTGGAATATGTCGACGTCGGTACCTTGTCGCACGCCTTTTCCGGCCGCCGAGAAATCTAACAACAAGCAGTGACACTCCGTTGTCTCGTGTAGAAGGCGTGGGCTTGGCCTGCGCTCGTGATGCACACACCCCACCCTAATAACCATTTTAATTTTATTGTTATTAGATTAACCACAACCATTCGTCAGAAAAAAACCGGAATTGTTAAGCCGGTCGACTTTCCTGCCGACAATGGGTGCTAAAGGTTTTATATGTGCGCGCCGAATTGCTTAAAGCTTCATGTGCAAGACGCTGTGGGCGTGCCACACCGAACCCCGGGCCTCTCGATAACCACTCAACGCAGTGACGCTAAGGTTATGATATGTATGACAATTTAAAATCTTCAATACACGACGAATTGGTCACTCAATATGCGCCTTTAGTGAAGCGTATTGCCTATCACTTGAAAGCCCGTTTGCCGGCAACGGTGGTGGTTGATGATTTATTGCAAGCTGGCATGATCGGGTTGCTCGAAGCGTCCAGAAAATACGATGCCGACCAGGGCGCCAGCTTCGAGACCTACGCCGGCATCCGGATCCGCGGCGCCATGCTGGACGAGTTGCGCCGCAACGACTGGGCACCCAAATCGGTGCACCGCAAGGTGAGGGATATTACCGAAGCCATCCGGGAAATCGAAAATCGCGAAGGACGCGACGCCCGCGATGAAGAGGTGATTGGACTGTTAAATATTTCTCGCGATGAATATTACAAGACACTGCAAAACATCTCCACGCACAAAGTCATCAGTTGGGAAGAACTGGGTGTAGACGAAGAAGCCATTCGCAATTCCGTCGTGGAACACCGTCCCGGCTTGCATGATGAACTGGAAAAGTCCCGTTTCCAGGAAAAACTGGCGGAAGCTATTGCGTCACTGCCCGAGCGCGAGAAAATGATCGTCTCGTTGTACTACGATTCGGAACTGAATTTGCGTGAAATCGGTTCGGTATTGAGCGTCAGTGAATCGCGCATCAGCCAGTTATTGAGCCAGGCTCACATTCGGTTACGAGCCCGTATGCAAGAATGGGCAATGAATGACTAACACCGGGGTAAAAATGTGTTAGATTTATGCATTAGACGATTGAGAAAAACGTATATGCACCCACAGTAGACTTAATGGTAACTTTTATTGGTAGCAACAATTTGATTGAATAGCCATGAAACGGCGCAGACGTATAAATAATTCCACGGCAGTCCACGAAGCAAATTACGCCAAATTACAGCGTGTTATGCCGCATATCCACATCCTGGAGGGAGACTTGAAATACAGCTCCCAACGCAATGGTCACCAGGTGGAAATTCACATTCTGGAGAAAACCAAATACACCACAGCATTTTCTTTGAAATTAGCACACCCTTGCATGCACAAGTGGGTCCCGCAGATTTTCATGAAGATTCGCACGTATCACGACGCAAAAGTTGCTGAAGTGCTGAATTTTCAACGACATGGCCGTTTTGCGCCATCGTATGACTACCCCAATCCTGACATGTTTCAAGCCAATGAAAAACAACAAATTAATCGTTTCTTCAGTGAGTGGCTGGATCATTGCCTCAATTCCAGCGTGGTGTTCGACGACGAATTCGAAACTGTCATCGCCTAGCCGCGCCTAATCACCCCTCGCCGCTCCCGTTACTCCATATCACCAGCGTTGCTTTAACGTCGCTAATCCCAATCCTATAACGCCTTTTCCCTGCGATAAGTAGTTGATCTTTTATCTAAAGGTTTTTTTTACATTCCCGATACAGTACTCAAGATTTCCATGAATTTACTATTAAAGGCACCGCTATGAGAAGGATATTCTGTACCATCGTTTTGCTAACTTTGCCGTTCATGAGTTACGCCTACAAAGGCGATTATGTTTGGGAAGAAAAATACAAAGAACGTCTGCCTCTGGCGGAATCCGGAAATGCCGAAGCACAATATGATGTGGGTGAAATGTTGGAACGGGGTCGTGGCGTTAACAAAGACCTGACGCAAGCATTCAATTGGTATTTAAAATCCGCCGAACAAGGTAATACTAAAGGCGCATTTCGGGCCGGGCTGGCGTATCTAAAAGGCAAAGGCGTAGAAAAAAATGACGAGTTCGCCTTGAAGTGGCTGCAACTTTCCGCAGACCGTGGCTATGAACGTGCCGTCTATTATTTGGGTGTAATGTACGAAAAAGGCGAAGGGGTCGAAGTCAACTATACGCGGGCCTTAAGCAACTACAAAAAAGCCTTGACCGCCGGTTACGCACCCGCCAAAGAACGTATCAATGAAGTGAAAAAAGCCATAGAAGAGGAGCGGATTCGCACCGAACGAGCCGAGGCTGCTGAGCGAAGACGACGAGAGTTGGCTTTAAAAAGACAACTGGAAGAAGCCAAAGCCCGCAAGGTTTCCGTTTCTCGCTCCATGACCACCAAACAACTGCTGTTGCAAGGGGGATGGAGCAAACGAAATAAACCCGCCGAATATCTACCATCGGACATTTCCGATTGCTCCGACGAAGGTCGCCGCATTGAATGCATGTCAAAAGAAGTGAATCGCGATATCGGCACGGCCAATATTAAGTATCAAACCAAAGCGATTATTTACAGCATCGACAACAAAGGGACTTTCAAGATTTCCTATCGCAACAAGGTCACTAAAGTCATTGCGAAAGACCCCGCATTAAGCGATAAAGTTCCCGTCAAGGAAGGCTGGCAGGACGCCGAGCATGTGCTCGAATGTGAATTGGAAGAAAACAAGCTGGTCAACTGCACCAAGGATAAAATTCGCAAAGTTCGCTTTACGCGCAAATAAACCCGGATTCTTTGTCAATAAAACCGCCACGAGTTGGCGGTTTTTTTTTGCCTGCCAATACCAGCCTCTTTTAAGGTGCTTCAAGCCTCTGTTACTATTAAGCGCTACCCCGCTGCCATCAACCCATCAAAGGTGGATTATGCAAAGTCTATGGAACGATGATACCGCAAAAACATTCGGCGATGATCCCGTGCAACTGCGCGTTTACACATCCCGCTTGCTAGGCCAGGAACCTACATTAGTATTACACGGCGGCGGGAACACCTCGGTAAAAACGTATCAAACCAACCTATTCGGCGAGGAAGAAGCGCTGTTGTATGTCAAAGGCAGCGGCTGGGATTTGGCCACAATCGAAGCGGCGGGGTTTGCACCTGTTCGCCTGGACGTATTAAAAAAACTCGCCACCCTCCCGACATTAAGCGACTCAGACATGGTGAAAATGCAAAAATCGGCCATGACGGACCCGACGGCTCCGAATCCCTCCATCGAAGCAATATTACACGCCATCATTCCATTTCAGTTCGTGGATCACACCCATGCCGATGCCGTGGTGACGATCAGCAACAGCGAAAACGGCGAACAAAAAATTCGCGACCTGTACGCAGACAGTGTGTTGATTGTGCCTTATGTCATGCCGGGCTTTATCCTGGCAAAAACTGTGGCCGAACTGAGTCGCTCCGCCGTATGGTCAGAGCTTAAGGGCATGATTCTGTTGAATCACGGTGTATTCAGTTTTGCCAATGACGCCAAAACCAGCTACCTGCGCATGATTGACATCGTTACCAAGGCCGAAGAATATATTGCCGAGAACATTAGCCAGAACAGTGCCCGACACACTACCCCGCACATCGGCACAGTGCAAACCACCAGCGCCGAGCGCCAGCCTCCTCTGAGCGCTGAACAATTAATCACATTGAGCGAAATCCGCCACCACACTTCGCAGCTCAAAGGCAGCGCAATGATAGCGAGGCTCAATACCGCCCCCAACGCTGTGGCGTTTTCCCGCTTGGACAATCTTGCCGAGGTGGCCAACCGGGGGCCCTTA
The DNA here is from genome assembly GCA_022340845.1 of Gammaproteobacteria bacterium. Taxonomy (GTDB): domain Bacteria; phylum Pseudomonadota; class Gammaproteobacteria; order SZUA-152; family SZUA-152; genus JAJDNG01. Next base: position 16,872 of record JAJDNG010000126.1, read on the forward strand.
ACCCCGGATCACATCATTCGCACCAAACGTACCCCGGTGATTGTTTCACACAATCCCCAAGCAGCGTTGGCCGAATACGCCGCTGACTATAATGCGTATTTCGAGCGGCACAACGACGGCAGTTTAGCCTGTCTGGACAATGCACCGCGCTGGGGAGTATGGCCAGGCCAGGGCGCCATAGCCTTCGGCAACAGCGTCAAAGAGGCCGATATCGTGGCGGACATTACCAACCACACCATGGACGCCATAGGCATCGCCGAACAACTGGGTGGTTGGTGCGCATTGCCGGAAAAGGAGCTGTTCGATATTGAATATTGGGAGCTGGAACAAGCCAAGTTAAAGAAAAAATCCGCGACACCACCATTACAAGGTCAAATTGCTCTGGTCACCGGCGCGGCCAGCGGCATAGGCAAAGCCTGTGTGAGCCGCTTACGCCAACACGGTGCTGCCGTCATTGCACTGGACATCGATGACGATATTCAAAACTTATTTCCGGGAAAAGATGTACTGGGTGTGAAATGCGATATCACACAAGCTCAATCCATCGATGCAGCGCTCACTGCAGGCGTTAGCGCTTTTGGCGGCTTGGACATATTAGTGAA
>JAJDNG010000130.1 GCA_022340845.1 Gammaproteobacteria bacterium
TGCTAAATACGGCACCAAATTTAAAAATACCGATGGTGTATTGCAGCACATTGATGAGTGTGGCTTACGGTAAAATCGCCAAGGAAACCGTTTTGGACGGGCAAATCATCAAAGCTGGTAAGCTGGAAGAAATTGCCAAGAAATAATGAAAATGTAAACCCAGTAAAAAAGGCGCCTCAGGCGCCTTTTTTACTGGCAAAATCAACTCAAGAATGTGCTCTTGTTGACGATGAGTAGGATTGAAGTCATTCTATCCGTACACGAAAACGCAGCCGTTGCGGGCCACTACGTCCCGTTACTGTAATTAGAGCTGTGATTAGAGCTGCCATTAGAACTGTCATCAAAGTATTGGACTTTAAAAAACCGCGCCATGAATTATTTAGTGCTATTCGCCAAGATAATCTTTTGTCTGTCAGTGCTGTTACTCATAAACTGCGCATCCTTGAACAAACAGGAATGTCTCAACGCCGATTGGCAATCCATTGGATTTGAAGATGGCAGTCGGGGGTATTCGTCTACAAGAATCGGCAACCATCGCAAGGCTTGCGCCAAATTCAATGTCAAACCGGATTTTGATCTCTACCAGCAAGGCTACAGCCAAGGCGCTCGCCAGTTTTGCCAGCCCCGAAACGGTTACAATCTGGGATTACGGGGCGCATCATACGGCGTGATTTGCCCTGGTGATTTGCAGGATCGTTTCGTTATGGCATACCGGGAAGGCAAGGAAATATACCGGGTCAAGTCCACGCTGAACGCGTATCAAAAGAATCTGGACCATTTATTGGAGGTCATGGACGCGAACCGGGATGAGAAAGCCGACTTGGAGCATCAATTGATCACCGGTAAACTCAGCAAACCGCAGCGCATTGCCATCATTAAAAGAATGCGGGAGTTGGAAAAAGAAAAAGACGAAGTGAGTCACAAAATCGATGAGCATGAATACCAAGTCGCCCAATTGCGCGAAAATCTGCGCATGCTGCAACTCAACAGTGGGAATTATTAGGGAATCTGTTTCTGTACGGCAGTGAGCCGGCGACAAAACACTGTCCACTGTTTGCTTAAAAACTAACTTGAACCCCAATATCCACACTGCGTCTTTCGTCTGGTATCCCGCCGTCGACGTTAACCAATGATGGCAGGTAATTTTTTCGATCGAATACGTTGCGGATATTGGTGATAATCTGCCAACGTTGGTAGGAGTGCGTGAGCGTCAAATCCATGCGCCAATAATCCTTTAATGGCTTGTCGGAAAGGTTGGAGCTTTCCGGTTGATCATGTGCGTCCAGGTGGACGCGGTTATTGATGAGTATCCCCCAATCGGGCGCTTCCGAGTATCGAATGCCCAGATTCAATATGTATTTCGGAAATGCCGTGAAATCGATGCCAGTGGTTTCGCTTTCACTTTGTACATAAGATCCGCTGGCATTGACGGTCCAATAATTCACTTCGCGCAAATACGTCACTTCAACGCCTTGGGCGTTATTTTCGTTTCGGTTAACAAAAGTATCGTCAATTCCGTCGCCGTCAGTATCCGCCGAGGTGATTGCGTCTGTCCAGTGACTTTCAAATAGGACTAACTCGGTTTTGGTTTGCTTTGATTGGTGTAAGTAAACCAATTCGTAAGTATCGATTTGCTCCGGTTGGATATTGGGGTCTCCGGCGATGAACGGTGTGCCACCCACTTCAATGGCTGTGGGTGCGCGAAAAGCGTTGCCGTATAGCGCCTTAATGGCGGACTGTTTGTCAAGCTGGTAAATAATGCCCAAGCGTGGTGTGAATTGCGAGCCGAAATCACTGTAATCGTCCAGGCGGAATCCATAGCGAAAAATAAGCTTCGCATCCGTATAGCTGGTTTTTCCATCCATTGAAAAACTGTTAATGTGCCGTTTCACACCGCTAAATGGCAAATCCGCATCGACAATTGTATTGAACGCATCGTAGATTCGACGGTGGGCATTATCGATGGTATCGTTGCGCGTACCCAATACGGCGGTAAAATGGGTATTGCCGAACAGCTGGTCGTGTTGATAGAGCAGACTCATGGCGTAGCGGTGTTCGTCGGCTTTTATCGTAATGTCCCGGGTGGCAGTAACCGGTCGTTCGAAGACATGATCTTGATTCCAATAATAGCCGTTAAGGGTCAGACCGCTGGTTTGACTGATGCGGTATTTTACATCAAGTTTGCTCATGCCCAGGTGTGAATCTACACTGGAGATGTCACGATCCGGCGTGAACCCCTGTCCACCTTCGCCGTGAAAATTATCCTGGTTGTTATCGTCATAATACAAGCCGAAATCAATACTGAATGTTTTATTGGGATCCGACACTAACTTTAGGACTGCGGTCGTTGATTGATATTTATAATCGCGTATGCCGGTAGCGGTTTCTCCCGTGTTGGCATCGGTATAAGTGTATTCCGCGTTCTGATCCGGCTGGCCACTGGTGGCCAAAGAAAAATTTAAACGCAAGCCAGGGGTGAGACTGACACTGTTATTGTAGGCACCGGAAAAAAAACCGTTGGTAGCTTTTTTGAAACTGAAACGATTGACATCGGCTTCCGATTGAAAAGGCTTTAACGACACCACGCCATGAAATGCATCTGATCCATAAAGTGCAGATCCAGGTCCGCGAATGACTTCAATGGAATTCAAAGAGTTGAGTTGAATATTGGGGTGATCCACGTCGGCAGTTGCGAAGTTGAAGGTGCTGATCGGCACGCCGTCCCATAACGTTGCCACGCCCCTGGCGTCGGCTTGGGCGTACCCGCGGATGATAAGCGCATAAGAACCCAAAAAATTCGGTAGCGATATCACCCCGGGCAAATTGGAATAGGCGTCCTGCAAGCGGCGCGCGCCACGCTGCTCCCAGTCCTGATGTGATATCACGCTCACGGTGGAGGCCACGTCCAATGCGGTTTCAGTGTAGTAAGCGGTGGAGGTTATGGGAACATCCAACAAATCCTGCAAGGACAGATTTAATAAGGTGTCCAGGCTACTCTGTTGTTCCGCAGAGACGGGCGCAATATTATATGCAGCGATTGCGGCCCATATCACTTGTAGGATTGTTCGGTTGACAATACTCACTTTCAGCAGACTATTGTGAGGGTAAGTTGTTGTTCCGCGCTGAAGACATGCATGCAAGCTGATATTTTTGTGCGCTAATTTATCTTTTTCGTAGCATTTCTGACGAACCTGTAATTCTATTTGTGGTTGCGAATATTATAGCGCTGAGGGCTTGGGTGCGGCGTTGAAATTCAATTTCCCCATCACTTCAGCCTAGCCTGGAATAATAGAAAGTCAATGGTAGCACTCGCGCAGCGGTGAGCGCGGAAGAAATGGTCAGCGGGTTACATTGGTCAACGGTGTATATTGAGCAGTTTACCGTTGGATTAAGCTAGCCGAGGACAAAATAAAACGTGGCGCCGGAGCCTACCGCAGCATCGGCCCAGATTCTTCCGCCATGCAGCTTGATGATCCGCTGGACTGTGGCAAGGCCGATGCCGCTGCCTTCAAATTCATCGTTATGGTGCAGTCGCTGGAACGGTTGGAATAATCTGTTGTAATACTGCATATCAAAACCGATTCCGTTATCTCTTATAAAATACACCATCTGGCCGTCCTGCTTAGTGGCTCCGAATTCGATTTTGGGGCTTTTGGTTTTGGAGGTGTATTTCCAGGCATTTCGAAACAAGTTGTTCAGGGCGATCTCCATCAAGCGCGGGTCCCCGCGGGTAACCATGTTTGGCGCAATCTGCACGGCTACTTGGTGACCGGGGTAATCGGAGTCCAACTTATTCACCAGATCCTGAGCTATGTCGCTGAGATTGATATCCTGGCGGTATACATCCCCGGATGATAATTTGGAGAGTTGCAATAAATCATCAATGAGCGTACCCATGTGTTGGGTGTTGTCACGGATGCGTTGTAAATAGCCTTTGCCCCGGTCGTCCAGGTTATCATTATAGTCTTCCAGTAAGATCTGGCTGAAACCGTCTATGCTGCGTAACGGTGCACGCAAGTCATGGGACACAGAATAGGAAAAAGCCGTGAGTTCATTGTTGACGGCCTCTAATTTGGTTGTGTGTTCTTCCAATTCATTATACGCGCTCTCCAGTTTTTGGTGAGCACGCGCAAGAGCGATATGGACTCGCACTCTGGCTAAAATTTCTTCCGCTTGAAAAGGTTTGGAAATATAGTCAACCCCGCCAACATTGAACGCCCTCACTTTATCTTCCACTTCATCCAGTGCACTGATGAAAAGCACGGGTATGTCTTTGGTGGAGTCCTCTGCTTTTAGGCGCTGGCAGACTTCATAACCATTCATGTCCGGCATCATGATGTCCAGTAATACCATGTCCGGTTGTAATTCCGTAATCGCTTTCAGTGCCAACTCCCCATTGATGGCGGCGCGGGTCTCAAATCCGTGTTCTTCCAGGATGGCTTTTAGGGTTCGCAGGTTGTTAGCATTATCGTCCACAATCACGATACATCCTCCGTGATCGGTGTCTTTGGAGCGCTGCAAATAGAAGTCTGTTTGCATGTGTATTGTTATGCCCTGTGCTGAGTCGTCTGTTGTTCCATGGCGTGGTTACACAGCTCTAAGATGGTATCAAATCGAAAATCACCGGCCAGCGCCGCCAAACCGTCACTCAGTTCGTTGTTTTCAACCGCAACATTGCGCAGCAATGTTTGAAGATGAGTATGATCCAGGTGTCGCGCCGCCTTTTGTAACGAATCCAACAATTCTTGTGAAAGCGCTGCCATGGCTTGCGCGTCAGGCTTGGGTGCTACTATTGAAGCAGGCGTTTGCTGGTAATCATAGTCCACCGGTAGATATCTCGCAATTACTGAGAATATTTCCTGGGAATTATAAGGTTTATACGACAAATGATCGTATTCTGTGTGATGCGTCGTGTGGATTCCTTCGCTCACGACACTCGCTGTCACGGCGATGATCTTGACATTTTGACCGCCTGGCAAACGGCGAATACGGTGAGTCGCTTGCCCACCGTCCATCACCGGCATGTGTACATCCATAAAAATAAGATGCGGCTGCCATTTTTGGTATAAATCGATTGCCTGCTCGCCGTTCTCGGCACCCAGCACGTCAAACCCTGCGTTTTGGAGTATTTCCATTAGCAGCGTGCGATTCTCAACATGGTCTTCCGCCACCAAAATGCGCCATCGCGGTTGGCCGGATTTTAATCTTTGAATCTGGGGTGTTTTTGCCTGGAGCGGTTGATTCGCCAGTGGGGCTTCGGTAATGGGAAGCCGCAAGCGAAACACCGAACCTTTGCCTGGCGTGCTGGTGACAGTGATATCGCCGCCCATTATCCGGGCATATTGACGGCTAATGGATAATCCCAAACCAGTGCCCTGCTGCTTGTGGGCTTGACTGCCCACTTGTACAAACGGTTGAAATACGTTCGCTATATCCTCCGGGGGAATACCCGGGCCATTGTCACGCACGTCTATGATTAACCATTTTTTACCGTCCGCGGACTCATAATGCTCGCGTAAACTGATTGTACCGCTATCGGTAAATTTTACGGCATTACCCAATAAGTTAATCAGAATTTGGCGCAACTTACCTGCGTCCAATTGTACATAAGCGGAAGGTTGAGCGTCTCTTGTGAGGGAAAACTGCAACCCCTTGGCGTCGGCGCGCAGACGAAACATATCGGCAATGTCTTGCAGTGTTTGCGATAAGTCCACAATGTTATGTTGAATTTCCATTTTACCGGCTTCGATTTTGGACAAGTCCAATACTTCATTAATCATGTCCAGAAGATGCTGTCCGCTGTGATTGATGATGTCGAGGTTTCTACGCTGTGTCTGGGAAATACCGGCATCTCCCGCCATCAGTTCCGAAAACCCTAACACCGCGTTCAGCGGCGTACGAAGTTCATGACTCATATTCGCGACGAACGCGCTCTTGGCGCGACTGGCCGCTTCCGCCTGATCTTTAGCAACTTTTAAAGCATCGGTAGCGCTGGCCAATAAATCACGTTGTTCGGTGAGTTCCTGATTGAGTTGCTTTGAGCGTCGATACCACTGATAGATAACACCCCCCAGTAGTAAAGATAATGCAATAATTATCAACAGCAGCAATAAGTAGTTTTTTTGACTGGCGATAATCGATCCACGCTCATCGAGTACGGCCTCTTGCTCGCTTATGGTTTTTTCGTGTTTGTCGATTAACTTCGCTTGTTCCGAGATACGGGTAGACTGGGTATCAATCCGGCGGTTTTGTTCATCAAGGATTGCGCTGCGTTTTTCGATTTCCTGCTTTTGCTTATCCAGTTGGTTACGCCGTTTTTCCAGCGCGGCGGTTTGCGCTTTGATACTTTCCTCTTGCGCATATGTCTTGTGCAGCAATTCATCGAACTCGCTTTGTTGTTGCTGTATCAGTGCTTTTTGTTGCTCAAGGGTGTTACCAAGTTCCTCCAGCGCTTGTTCCCGGCTTGCCAACTGAACGGCGGTGTCGGTTAAGCGTTCGGATTGAGTTTGTAGTTTCTGTTGTTGCACCATCATAGTGGATTCCAATTGCGCTACTTTTTTGCGCGCATTGGCGAGTTTTTTATCCTGAGATTCGACCTCCTGTTTTTGTACCGCCAGCGTCTCTTGTAATTGGCGTTTATCCGCTTCTATGGTGCTGACTTCCGCTTGCAAGGCCGCCAGTTTTTGTTGAGTATCCTGGAGGTTTTTTCGGCCCTGGCGATAGAGTTGCGCTACATCGATTTCCGATCCGCCCAGCAGGATAATATCCGGATCCACCCCAAGATTTTGATTGATGATATTGGCTTTATTTATTTCAAAGCGAATGCCTTTAGCATGTTTCAGTAGATTCAACATAATGGAGCGATTGTCAGGGACATTATCGGAGATCAATAAGGTATTACCGGATTCTGCTTGTGCTACAACACGTGGAAAAAATTCGACTTTATCATGGGAGAGAAAAACGAGATGAGTGCCTTGCGGCACTCGATCGGTATTAGAATAGCTGACGCGAAACGGCTTGCCATGCAACTTTTTAATATTGGCGATTTTTTCCAAGTGTTTACTGATAGCATCATTATCGTCGATTACGTGAATTTTATAATAAGGAATGTCAGCTGCATTGGCCCAGCGAATATGTGTGGCCAGTCGATATATAAAAACGGCGACCAATTCTTGGCGGTTTACCTCCGCTGAATGCGCCAAATCAAAGGTCTGCGCAAGGACCAACGGGCAAGCCAGTAGAATGACAAAAAGTTTTCTGGTGTGATGTGCGATCATAGTAGGTTACGCAAACAATTCCGATTTGGACATCCCAAGGCTTCGGAAGTCAATGTTTTGTGGTTGATGTTTACTCAATGGATGTTAACCCATTGGATATTAGCCCACTGGATATTAATTCATAGTTTAGCTGTAAAAATTACATTTGTTGTGTGGCTCTGGTGATTAAATGCATTGTTCGTCGATAAATCCTGCGAGCCTGGCGATGTTCGCTTCGGCTGTGGTATTTGCGAGAAGATTCTGGAAACAAAGCCACCGATATGGCAACGCCCTCGGTATGCTCTTGGCCACGTAAATTAGAAAGATAGCGACGGTGATCGATGCCCGGACAGGATAGGGCGTGAAATATTCTGAAGAGTGTATTATCAGGTGTGAAAGATTAATCTTGAGTAGGCAGGAGACGCCATTCGCGCTCCCGTCTACCCGTTATTCGTTATTCGTTATTCGTTATGTAGAGTTGTAGAGAAAGGCAGAGTCATTTTGTTTTCACTTCAGCACATGCAGCCGAACTCAGTGACAGAAAAAAGCCAAACAGGACATAAACCGAACGAATTTTCATAAGTGGCCTCTTTTGATTGTTCTGGCATGTTATTGCCCAGGGAATGAATTTGCCGGTCGCGGCAGGGGTAACGTAACACTGCCACTGGGATGTGGTAATAACCAGCATGGAAGTCGCTGGTTCCCTAGACCGTGTGCGTTCTACGGATTCCAGTGCCAAGCGTGCTGTCAGGATTGGCGGGGTTGGTAAGGTGCGTTGGTTAAGGCAAAGAAACGGTAATGATTATGTTCCTGACTAACCGTTGGGCGTGATTGCGAGCTATCGCGGGAGATTGAGCCGTGCTATAACTTAAATCGACCCACTACCGCCTGCAGTTCCGTGGCCAGGCCTTTCATGGTGTTGCTGGCTTCGGACGTTTCATTGGCCCCATGTGCGGTCTGGGTGGAAATCTGGCTGATGCTGATGATGTTTTTATTGATTTCTTCGGCCACTGAGCTTTGTTCCTCGGCGGCGCTGGCGATCTGGGTGTTCATGTCGTTGATTTGCGCAATCATCGAGGCAATGGCAACCAAGGATTCGTTAGCCAGAGCAGCTTGTTCCACACTGTCTTTGGCCTGCGACTGACTCTGGTTCATTACGTTCACGGCTTTTTCGGCGCCGGATTGCAAACGTTCCACCATTTGCTGAATATCTTGCGTGGATTGCTGGGTGCGGCTGGCCAAGGTGCGCACTTCATCGGCTACGACGGCAAACCCCCGGCCTTGTTCACCCGCACGGGCGGCTTCGATAGCGGCATTCAGGGCCAGCAAGTTGGTTTGGTCGGCAATCCCCCGGATCACGTCGATCACGGTACCGATATTTTCACTTTCCTGTTTCAGGTTTTCAATGACCCGGCTGGCCTCTTCAATTTCATTAGCCAAGCCGTTGATGGTTTCCATCGTGTTGGATACAACACCGCGGCCTTGTTCGGATTTTGTATTGGCTTCCTGGGCGGAATCGGCGGCCAGCGAAGCGTTTTGCGCCACTTCCTGCACGGTGGAGGACATCTCGTTCATGGCCGTGGCGACTTGGTCGGTTTCATGTTGTTGCTGTTGCACGCCGACATTGGTCTCATTGGTAATGCGGGCAAGGTTTTCCGCGGACTGCGACAATTGCCCGGCATGGGAATCAATCGCGGTCACTTGAGTACGCAATGATTGCACCAGCGATTGCAGCGCGGTGCCCAACACTTTGATATCTTTCAATCCATTGGGTTTAACATTTACCGAAAGATCGCCATGGGAGCATTTGTCCATGTCCACCATGAATTTCTGCAGTGGCTGGAATACATAGCCGCGCATCATCCACAACGAAAATAACAAGCCCATCCCGATCAGTCCCGCGAAAGTAATGCTGCTGAACCACAATAAACTGCGGAACTTGCCAGTAAATTCCTCTACGTTTTCCAGTACTTCGACTTTTACGATAGGGTCGTCATTGGCGGCGTTGAAGGTAAAGGACACCGGCAACATTGTGCCGTCCAGGCTGCTCTGCCAGGATTCATCCTGAAAATCCGTGTCGCCGTTGATATGCGTAACGGTAATAGGCGCTTTCAACATGGCGCCCACCTCGCGCAAATTAAACGCCGGAGAGGCAACCACTTCCAGATAGCCGATGACACTGAGACCGCCAATGGGCACAATCACCGAATAATAGCCCCGCTGCTCATTAGACCACAACGCACCCAGGGACTTAAGCCGGTCGGCACCGGTACGGACTCTGGCTTGCTCATACAACACGCCGGTTAACGTGCCGGGAAGATTGCTTACTCCTTCCGAACTGGCTGCCAGGAAATTGAAATCTTTGTCGTAAACCCGTAATTTCATCAGCTGCAGTTTGTTGCTGGTCACAAAGCGCTGATGAAACTGATCGTTTAAGGTCTTAACAATGAGTTCTTTGGATTCGGGATTTTCAATGCTTTTTACGGCCTTTCGAAATTCTTTGGGGCGTTGCGTGGTAGTGCCCAAATCCACTGCCCGGCTCTCCAATTGCTTGATGACTTCCAGGCCGGCGACCTCTATGATCCGGGATACGGTATTGGTCTGGGATTCAAACGCGGCTTCGCGGAAAAAATTTCCCACCACGATAGAAAGCGCAATCGCCGAAAGGCCTAGTATCGCCAAGATAGCCGTTGTAAGCCCCTTGATTGAGATTTTTTCGACAAACATACCACATCCCTTTTATTGATAGATCTGAAAACCGCGGCCGCTTTTTTTAATAATCAGTTAAAATTTTGTAAAAAATTTAAACGAAAACGTTCTATTTACACTTTTTATTAGAACGTTTTACTAAAAAAAGGGGGCGGTTTTTGTCCACCGCCCGGCCATGAACTAATGCAGAATAAACGCCAATGTGAACTCGGTTATTGCAGCGATGTTATTTCACCACCGGCAAGCCTTTGGCTTCCCATTCTTCCATGCCGCCGCGAAACCAATAGATTTTTGAGTAACCTTCGGCAATGGCAATTTTCGCGGACTCAAAGCTGCGGCCACATTTCACGCCGTTACAATAGAATAAAACCGGCGTGGATTTGGCGGGTAACAATTTCGCCAGTGAATCGGCGTTGGTTTCGGTGTTCGGCAACCCTACCGATCCTTCTATCCAGCCTTTTTCACGGTCGCTGGATTTACGGGCGTCGACAACCACCAGATCATCCATACTCTCAACCAACTCAATGACTTCTTCAGCCGTGACTTTTGTGGTGCCATCCAGGGTATCTGGCACATCTTTTTTCTCGGCCGCAACAAAAGTAGATACCAACAGTAAAACGCTGCAAAAAATCAAATTTAATGTGAATTTCATATCCTTAACCTCGTATCAGTTGAAAAACAGATCCCGCTCGCTCACCAATATCGGTCTTTATAGGGGATTTCTTTATATCGCCAGCGAAAATTGCTGAAACTATTTTGTTACACATTTATAAATTGTGGTAATTTTGGGGCTCGTGTTTGTTGGATGCCGTTATTGCGCCGTTATTGCACGAGGTACATTGTGAAAAAGAACGTGCCATTCGCCGCCACAGACCGCCCGATTGGATCCGCCCAGATACTGATTTGTTCTACCGATATCAAAAGGAATTTAATGGGGTCAGTCCCCTTATTGGAATCTTGTGGTAAGCTTGCTCGGGCCTGACAAAAACCGAAGCGGAGGCGGCATTGCCCAGAAAACCACGATTTTACCTGCCGGGCGTACCGGTGCATGTTGTGCAACGGGGTAACAACCGCGGGCTTATCTTCTTTGCCGAAGGGGATTATCCGCACTATTTGGATTGTCTCAAAGAAGCCGCGGACCGCTATGCGTGCAAAATTCACGCGTATGTATTGATGAGTAACCACGTGCATATATTGGCAAGTCCCGAGAATCGAGATTCCATCAGCCGCATGATGCAATACGTGGGCAGGCGCTATGTGCCGTATATCAATCACACCTACGAGCGCAGCGGTACCTTGTGGGAGGGGCGCTATAAAGGCAGTTTGGTGCAAGATGACCGGTATTTACTGGCGTGCATGCGTTATATCGAACTCAATCCGGTGCGGGCGAAAATGGTGAAAACCGCGGCCGCCTACCGCTGGTCCAGTTATGCCGCCAACGCCAGCGGTCGGAGCAATCCCGTGATTACACCGCATAGCGTTTATTTGGCGTTAGGTAAAGACGCGCAAAGTCGCCGTGCCGTTTATAAAGCGATGTTTCGCTCGGCCCTGGATTCGCAGACTATGGAGTCGATTCGCTCAGCCTGGCAAACGGGCACGCCGTTGGGCAACGAGCGGTTTAAGCAAAAAATCGAGAAAACACTGAAGATGAAGGTGGGATACGCCAGGCGTGGCCGGCCACGAAAGGAGCATTAGCGCCGCCAGGCCGTATCTATAGAACTGCCTAAGGCATACTAATGGTCGGTATGTGGTAGGAGCGCCCCTATGGGACGCGAATTATGTTTTCAGGAAATTAAACACAGCGGATCGCGGCAGCACACAGCTTCGAGTTACGGGGTGGGTGAGGGAGGGAGCATACCTGTGGGGATTGTGGCGTTCGTAGGGGCAGCACAAATCGCGCCTCTTAGGGACGCTCCTGCCGGGGATTGATAATAGCAGGCAATATGAGGGGCAGAAATTGCAAAAAAAAGCCGGGCATTGCGCCCGGCTTTATCCTAAAAATATTGGAGCTTATTTTTTATTGCGTTCCAGCGTTTCCTTGATTACCTCGTCAGCGACGTTTTTCGGGCAAGGCATGTAGTGCGAGAACTCCATGGAGAACTGGCCGCGTCCGGATGTCATGGTGCGCAAGTCGCCGATGTAACCAAACATCTCACTCAGCGGCGCTTCAGCTTTAATGCGCACACCGGTGGGACCGGCTTCCTGGGCTTTGATCATGCCGCGGCGGCGGTTGAGGTCGCCGATGACATCACCCACGTGATCTTCCGGGGTGAACACGTCGACTTTCATGATCGGTTCCATGAGTTGCGGTCCGGCTTTGGGCATGGACTGACGGTAAGCAGACTTAGCGGCGATTTCATAGGCGACCGCCGAGGAGTCTACCGGGTGGTAACTACCGTCCATTAATGTCACTTTGAAATCCAAACAGGGATAACCCGCCAACACACCGCGATCCATGCTGTCCTTGAAGCCTTTTTCCACGGCCGGCCAGAATTCGCGAGGCACGTTACCGCCGGTGACTTTGGATTCAAACTCGTACCCACTGCCGGCTTCACCCGGTTCGATGACATAATCAATCTTCGCAAATTGACCGGAGCCACCGGTTTGTTTCTTATGGGTGTAAGAGTCTTCAGTCCGTTGGGTGATAGTCTCGCGGTAGGCCACTTGCGGTTTGCCCACGGTAACTTCCACACCATGGGTGCGCTTGAGGATGTCGACCTTGATGTCCAGGTGCAATTCACCCATGCCTTTCAGAATGGTTTCACCGCTGTCTTCGTCGGTTTCCACCCGGAACGAGGGATCTTCCGCAATCATTTTGCCCAGCGCAACACCCATTTTTTCGGACGCGGCTTTGTCTTTAGGCGCAACGGCCACGGAAATCACCGGATCTGGAAACACCATGGGTTCCAGCGTCGCCGGATTTTTCGGATCACATAGGGTGTGGCCGGTCTGCACGTTTTTCATGCCGATGACCGCGACGATGTCACCGGCCTGGGCGGAACTCAGTTCCTCACGGGAATCCGCGTGCATTTCCACAATCCGGCCGATGCGTTCGGTTTTGCCCGTGAACGTGTTCAGCACGGTAGTGCCTTTTTCCAATTTGCCGGAATAGATGCGGATAAAGGTCAGTGCGCCAAAGCGGTCATCCATGATCTTGAACGCCAACGCGCGCAATGGCTTCTCCGGATCCACGATGGCGACGTTGCCGGTTTCTTTACCTTCTAAATCAACTTCGGGCTGGGGTACCACTTCGGTGGGGCTGGGTAGATAATCCACCACGCCATCCAGGACCAGTTGGACGCCTTTATTTTTGAAAGCGGAGCCGCAAAAGGTGGGAAAGAAGTCCAGATTGATGGTGCCTTTGCGGATACATCGCTTTAAGGTATCAATATCGGGTTCTTCACCATCCAGGTATTTTTCCATGACCGCGTCGTCTTGTTCGACGGCGGTTTCGATGAGTTTTTCCCGCCATTCTTCAACCAGGTCTGCCATTTCAGCCGGTGGATCGACGATTTCATAATTCAGGGGATCGCCGGATTCATCCCAAATCCACGCTTTGCGGGTGAGCAAGTCCACCACGCCTTTGAAATTCTCTTCAATGCCGATGGGCAATGTCATGACCACCGGGTGTGCCCCCAACACATCTTCCACTTGCTTAACCACGCGGTAAAAGTCGGCCCCCATGCGGTCGAGCTTATTCACGAAGATAATGCGGGCGACTTCGGAATCATTGGCGTAGCGCCAGTTGGTTTCCGATTGAGGCTCGACACCGCCGGAGCCGCAGAATACACCGACACCACCGTCGAGTACTTTCAGGGAGCGATAGACCTCAATCGTGAAGTCGACGTGTCCGGGAGTATCGATGATGTTAAAGCGGTGGTCTTTCCAGAAACATGTGGTCGCGGCAGACTGGATGGTGATGCCGCGTTCTTTTTCCTGGTCCATAAAGTCTGTGGTGGCCGCGCCGTCGTGTACCTCGCCCAATTTATGGATTTTTCCGGTCAGTTTAAGAATACGCTCTGTAGTGGTGGTCTTGCCGGCGTCCACGTGAGCGAAAATCCCAATGTTTCTGTAAAGTGTCAGGTCTGTCATGGTTGTACTCTAAGTGTTAGAAAGTTATCAATGGTAGAAAGTTATCAAGTTGATTAATAAAAGGTTCTTCTGGCGGCCGAATCGCAAAACCCTTCATATTGGGTCGAATCCGGCAACTTCAATTCGCGCCGGTTTTTGCATTCGATGGTGTTGATTGATAGCGGCAAATTCACGCCCCGTGCCAAATGGGATTAATTGCGAATGCCTTGCCGCTGTGCTCGTCCAGCTTCAAAAAGGGCGCTATTTTACCCTGAAATCGCAACAAAAACAGGTGAAAGTGAAGGAATTTTTTAGTGTTAGGCGGGTATATCGTCCCCTCTGGCCCATTCGGTCTGCACTTGCACGGATTATGTGATCAATAAACAGGCAGGAGCAGGAATTTACCGCTGGAAAAAGTGTTTATGACTACAGATTTGTTCAAAGATTGCCACTCTGGAGGGGCAGGTTATGGGGATATTCCAAAAAGGTGCCAAAAACGCAATATCAAAACCGGATTTACCGCTGTATGTGGATTCGCTGCTGGACGCCGCCGATTTAAGCGGTGTCCCGGAGTCGGATCCGGAAACACTGATCACCCACCCGGTGGAGTATGGTATCGATAAAGCCATTGAATTACTCCACAAACTGCCGCAAGAGAATTCCGCGCTGGTGGTGACGGTGGTTCGGGAAACGCTGCAATCGGCCAATATTGATGTGGAATTGGTGGTGTCGGATGCACAAACCAAAACCAGACGCATGCAGGAAAAAGTTGCCGAGTTGAGTTCCGAGATCGCCGTGTTAAAAACCCAGATCGCGCAAAAAGAGGCGGAAATCGTCCAGACCGAAGCGGCCCGTAAAGAAACCCAGCGGGTCCAGGATTTGCTGCAGCAACCGCAGCAACCGCCGCAAGCGACGAAATCCGCCGTGGTGCCATTGAATTCAGCCAACCGCTGAAGCCGCTTAACCGCTGGAGGCGTCAACTGTTATGGATCACCGTTCCCTGGTGGTCCATGACATTGACTTTGATGGGAATCCCGTCGCGAATGCTGGCGGTCACCACGCAAAAATCTTCGAACATATCCAGACAGCGTTTCAGTCGGGTGGCTTCGAAGTTGTCCGCACCCAGTGAAATCCCCACTTCCAATGCTCCGATACGCAAGCGTTGCCGCTCATTACGTACCAAAATGCAGGTCACTTCGGCTTTAATGCTGTGCGGTGGGGCAGCTTTTTTTTGCAGGCAGAACAACAAACTGGCACTCAGGCAGTTGCCCACGGCGGCGGCCAACACGCGGGATGCGTTGGGGCCGTGCTGTTGGCCCAGCGGGATCGATTCGTCCATCGGCATATCAGGCGCTTCGTCCCAGTCGAATTTTACATTGAATTCGTAATCTTGCCGTTGTTCTACGTGGATGGTGAAACGGGTTGCTTCTTGCATTGACGGATTAGCCCCAGGCTCTGTGGTTTGAAAATCGGATTGGCATTTAATCGGGTTGGAAATTCGGCTTACTCATTACTCGGGTTGGAAATTACCCGGATAGTCAATCACTCGCGCGCAGTCGGCTTAGCATTGTCGAATGTTGTTTTTTACACTCTGGAAGTTTGTATATAGCTTTGAGAGTCGGTCAAGGTCCAGTTGACAAACAGCGGTTGGGGTGCGCCAATGCCGTTGCCCTGGCCGAAATCAATACCGATCTTGCGAAGGTCGCGCAAGGTTTTTTCGTTTTCGACACATTCGGCGATGGTTTTCATGCCCATTAAGTGGCCGATGTGATTAACGGATTTAATGATTTCATAATTGACGGGGTCGGTGGAAAGGTTTTTCACAAACTCTCCGTCGATCTTTAAATAATCCACCGGCAGATTGCTCAAATACGAATAAGAACTCAATCCCTTGCCGAAATCATCCAGCGCGAATTTAAAACCGTACTGTTTCAATTCCTTGATCAACTTAGCGGCTTTGAGCAGGTTTTCTATGGCGGCCGTTTCGGTGATTTCAAAACAAATGTTTTGCGGTTGGATAGGCGTGCGGCGCATTTCGCGTTTGATAAACTGCAGCAAGGTATCACTGTTCAACGAAGTACCGGACAGGTTGATGGCATAACGGTCGTTGTTAGGGAACTGAAAACACTGTTCAAATGCCGTGCGTATCACCCAGCGATCCAGTACCGGCATAAAATTATAACGTTCAGCGGCTGGGATGAAAGCTCCCGGTAACACCAGGCCATTGTTGCCGTCCTGCAGGCGTATGAGCAACTCGTAGTGTTTGTGCGTGGCGATATCCCCCGACAGCGGCATCACCGGTTGGCGGTATAAAGTAAACTGGCCTTCCTTAAACGCATGGGTCAGGCGCGATACCCACTGCATTTCGCCATGGCGGCGCATGAGTTCTTTGTCTTTGTTGTGGAACACGTGAAAGCGGTTGCGCCCCATGTCTTTGGAGACGTAGCAGGCCATGTCAGCGGCGCTTAGCAGGCTTACGATGCTCTCGGTGTCTTTGTGAATCTGCACGATGCCTATGCTGGTACCCAGTTGAAAATGGATGCCTTGCCAGTTAAATCGGAATTGCTTGAATTCATAAAGTATTTCCTTGGCAAAGGTTTCCGCACATTCCAACTGGCAAGTATCCAGGAGTATGCCGAATTCGTCGCCGCCGAGTCTTGCCAGCGTGTCTTTTTCGCGCAGCTTTTCTTTTAACATGGTGGTCACTTCGATCAGCAAGTGGTCGCCGGCGTCATGTCCGCAGGTGTCGTTGACGATCTTGAACTGATCCAGATCCAGATAGAGCAGGGCGTGTTGGTGGCCATTGAGCTTGGCGCTGGTAATGGCTTGTTGCAGGCGCCGGTCGAAGGCCCGGCGGTTGATTACGCCGGTGAGCGAATCGTGGCTGGCCTGGAAAGCCAGTTTGCGACTGAGTTCCAGTGTATGGCTGACATCGCGAAATACGATGATAGTGCCGGCAATTTGGTCGTCCTCATTTTGAATCGGCGATACGCTTTCCTGCACCGGTGTTGAGTGGCCGTTTCTGCTGTATAAGGTATTGGCTTCCGATGAGCTGATTTGGCGATTCTCGTTGATGCAGCGTTCCACCAACCCCTCGATAGGATGTTCGGTGACATGGTCATGAAGCTTGAAGACTTCGCTTAAATGTTTGCCTTTGGCGTCCGTTGTCAGCCAGCCGGTCAGTTTCTCGCCCACCGGATTGATGAACTGCACCAGACCTTCGGGATCGGTGGTAATCACGCCATCGGCAATGGATTGCAAGGTCAC
>JAJDNG010000008.1 GCA_022340845.1 Gammaproteobacteria bacterium
TTTGTCGAGGTCATGTTGGCAAAATCCATTCCTGGAATATTTTTATGCAATGGTTCCAAACGTACGATTTTGTTCATAAGTTTACACCTAACTTCAATTTACACCCAGCGCCAATCTTAATGTGAGTTACTTAATCTAGCCCTCTCCAGAGGAACTGACCAGCGGAGCTTTGCTGAGCCCTTCATTCAGAGCCGCCTCGGCTTTTGTGCGCAAACTCTCCACCGAACACTTATCCAAGACTGTTTGAGCAAATCCGACGGACAACATTTTTTTTGCGTCTATTTCACTGATGCCACGGGAACGCAAATAAAATAATTGTTCCGGCTCCAATTGTCCTACGGTGGTTCCGTGACTGCATTTCACATCATCGGCGTAAATCAATAACTGCGGTTTGGTATCCACTTCCGCACTGCGTGACAACATAAGATTGGCATTGTGCAAATGGGCTTCGGTGTGTTGCGCCTGCTCGGCCACCTTGATCAGGCCGTCGAAGACCCCGCGACCGGTCCCCAGTAAGATACCCCTAAAATCCTGTTCGCTGGCACAATTTGGCACCGCGTGATTGATGTTCAAGTGGATATCAGACAGTTGCTTGTCATTAACCAGATACAAGCCATCCAACCGGCTTTGTGCCTGCTCACCGTGAAAATCCACATTATAATCGGTGCGTGACCATCTACCGCCCAGCACAATGGTATTGCCCTGGTATTGGCTTTTCGCTTCATGATGCACAAACAAAGTACTGATGTGATACGCCGCCTGATTTTCTTCCTGCAGGCGGTAATGTTCCAACTGTGCGCCCGCGTTTAACACAATCTCACCGACGCCGTTGGTGAAATAGGCATTGTCGCCCTCACCGGCATAGCGCTCAACCAGAGTTGCTTTAGCCCCGGCTTCCAGCCACACCAGGTTTCGCGGTGACAAGACGTAAGGATGACTCTCAGTGGTTGTATCATTGACTAAATACACCACTTCGATGGGTTCCTGCAGGCTGACATTTTCTTCCAGATAAAACACCAGACCATCGGCAAACAATGCCGTGTTGAGATCGTTGAAGGCGTGAAATTCACCTTGGGGGCTTCGTTGCAGGATTTTTTGCAGTAAGTCGCCGCGTTCGCTCATGGCTTGCTGCAAACCGGCGATGTAAACCCCATGGGGTAAACCTTGCAACTGTGACAACGGCTGGGAAAATCTTCCATTGACAAACACGATGCGCTGCTTTTGTGAGTCTGCCAGCAAGTCGTTTTTAACCGCTGATATAGTTCCACCTTGCCCGGGCGGCACAAAGCTTTTATCCAGCAATGAACTTACATTGCTATAACGCCACGCCTCGCTTTTACGAGTGGGGAAACCCGTTTGCAAAAACCGCTGCACCGCTTGCTCGCGTTGTGCCTGCAGCCAGGGCAAATCGGCGCCGGGCAACCTCGGTTGCTCGGTCTCGATCAAGTGTTGATATTTTTCCAGGGTGGTGGTGACTGCGTTCATGCCGCGACCTCTTTTTCAAGCCAGCCGTAGCCTTTTTCCTCCAGCTCCGCCACCAGTGATTTATCTCCGGAACGGACGATGCGCCCACTTGCCAGTACATGGACAAAATCCGGTTCGATGTAGTCCAGCAGCCGCTGGTAGTGGGTGACCACAATCATGGCCCGCTCGGGACTGCGCAACATGTTCACGCCGTTGGCGACAATGCGTAACGCATCGATGTCCAGCCCGGAATCGGTTTCATCCAACACCGCCAGTTTGGGTTCCAGCATGGCCATTTGCAGGATTTCGTTGCGTTTTTTCTCGCCGCCGGAGAAACCCGCGTTCACCGAACGTTTTAAAAACTTTTCGTCCATGTCCACCGTTTTGATTTTCTCGCGCACCAGCTTCAAGAACGAGACAGCATCCAGTTCCGGTTCTCCACGGGCCACCCGAATAGCATTTAAGGCAGAGCGCATGAAGTTGGCATTATTAACTCCCGGCAATTCCACCGGGTATTGCATGGCCAGAAACAAGCCTTTGTGGGCACGTTCTTCCGTCTCCAGTTCAAATATATCTTCGCCGGCGAACAGAACCTTGCCATCGGTGACTTCATAGCCTTCGCGTCCGGCAAGTACATTAGCCAAGGTGCTCTTACCGGCTCCATTGGGCCCCATTATGGCATGGACTTCACCGGCCTTGATTTCCAGGTTCACCCCTTTGAGAATGGGTTTGCCTTCCACGGACACGCACAGATTTTGGATGCTTAGCAGGGTATTTGATTCGTTTTTTGACACTTCTTTTGACATAGATAATTCCTCGTTAATTCGATCCGCGCCGTTTAGCCCACAGCGCCTTCTAACGTGATGCTCAGCAGTTTTTGCGCTTCCACCGCAAATTCCATGGGCAGCTCGTTGAAAACCTCTTTGCAGAAGCCGTTGACGATCATAGACACTGCGTCTTCTTCCGACAGTCCCCGTTGGCGGCAATAAAATAACTGGTCTTCGGAAATTTTGGAGGTCGTGGCTTCGTGTTCCACTTTGGCGGTGGGATTGCGCACCTCCATATAAGGAAAAGTATGCGCGCCACATTGATCTCCGATCAGCAAGGAATCGCACTGGGTGTGGTTGCGGGCATTTTCCGCTTTGGGCGTCATGCGCACCAGGCCCCGATAGGCGTTTTGCCCGCGCTGCGCGGATATGCCTTTAGACACGATGGTGCTGCGGGTGTTTTCACCCATGTGTATCATCTTAGTGCCGGTGTCGGCTTGCTGTTTACCTTTGGTCACCGCTACCGAATAAAACTCACCCACGGAATCTTTGCCCCGCAGTATGCAACTGGGATATTTCCAGGTAATGGCCGAACCGGTCTCCACTTGCGTCCAGGAAATACGCGAACGATCACCGCGACATTCACCCCGTTTGGTCACGAAGTTGTAGATACCCCCTTTGCCTTCAGAATCGCCCGGATACCAGTTTTGCACCGTGGAATATTTGATTTGCGCGTCTTCCATAGCCACCAATTCCACCACGGCCGCGTGCAACTGATTTTCGTCGCGCATGGGTGCCGTGCAACCCTCCAGATAACTCACGTGGCTGCCGGCTTCGGCCACAATCAAGGTGCGCTCGAACTGGCCGGTCTTGGCTTCGTTGATGCGAAAATACGTGGACAATTCCATTGGGCAGCGCACCCCTTTGGGGATATACACAAAGGTACCGTCGCTGAAGACCGCCGAGTTCAAAGTGGCAAAATAGTTGTCTTTATATGAAACCACCGAACCCATGTATTGTTTCACCAGGTCCGGGTATTCCTGTAAAGCCTCCGATATAGAACAAAAAATCACACCGGCTTCGGCCAGGTTCTTGCGGAATGTCGTCGCCACCGACACGCTGTCGAACACGGCGTCCACCGCCACGCCCGCCAAGGCTTTTTGCTCTTCAATGGGAATCCCTAATTTATTGTAGGTATCCAACAATTCCGGATCCACTTCATCCAGGCTCTTGGGACCGTCACCTTTTTTCTTGGGCGCGGAAAAATAGGAAATAGCTTGATAATCTATGGGCGGATGCTCTACTGAGGCCCAGTTGGGCTCTTCCAAAGTCAACCAATGCTGATAAGCCCGCAAACGC
Source organism: Gammaproteobacteria bacterium (assembly GCA_022340845.1). Classification (GTDB taxonomy): domain Bacteria; phylum Pseudomonadota; class Gammaproteobacteria; order SZUA-152; family SZUA-152; genus JAJDNG01. The sequence continues at coordinate 3,591 of JAJDNG010000008.1, forward strand.
CATTCCAGCATAAATTCCGGCTCGTTCTTCTTGGCCGAAATAAACCGGACAGTGTCCTCGTTCAATCCAGGAGGCAGGGTTTCCGACTCGATATTGGTCACAAACCCATGTTCGTATTCGCTTTTTATTAGCTCGTCAACTTGATCACTGGTCGCAGACATGTCACATTTCCCAAATGGTTATTTCTGACTATTTTAGTCAACTATTTTATAGTAACTATACCCCTGGATTTCAATACCTAATTGAACATATGGGCTAAAAAAATCCAATCGCCTGATAAGATTTAGTAATGTAAAACCAGATTATGGTAGATACCATGACCTGGATGAGGTTATGAGTGGATTTTTAAGAAAAAACCCGAAGTTTACCCGGAGTTGGGGGAGTTGAGCAAACTCCGATATTCATTTTCCAAATACCGTGTCACGGCTTGCTCGTGGTATAAATCATCAGCGCGTTGCTTGGCGTTTTGACCCATTTCTCGCGCCAAAGCTCTATTGTGGCACAGATGCACAATGTTTATTCAGCGGATTGGATTTGTCGTACACAAATAAATACGG
>JAJDNG010000174.1 GCA_022340845.1 Gammaproteobacteria bacterium
ATGTAACGACATTGTGTTTACCTCTTTTTACACGCCCTTAAATCCCGTAATGCAACGTATTTGCATGGGCTAGAATATCACCCAACGCAGGACAGTTCATCCATAATCTGGATTGAGCGCGAATTTAGCACCGCTTTATAAGCTAAGCAGTGAATACATATCTCTAACTGATTGATTTTGACTATCGACGGGATGGAGGATAAATAGTGATGGAACCAGCTCAAGCCAAGGTTTTCACCATTGCTGACCAACATTAGCCAATCAATGCCGGCTCGGATGTCCACCAATCATTCCCCAAGCCCACCGGGTCCAGGTTTCTCTAAGACCATGGCTGTTTGCATACACCACTGTTCGATAATGGCTCGTGTTTGTTCCGGGTTCTCGGTTAACGGCCAGTGATCGGCTTCGATTGACTGGATCTCTGTCTGAGGAAAACGCTGCATTTGTTGGATTGTTCCCTTGCGATCACTGATTTGCGCGCCTGTTGAAACGATCGCCATCACCTTGGTATGGACTTCCTCAAGGTGTGATACCGGGCGAAGCAATTCAAATATGTCCTGAAGATAATTTGCAACAGGGATATAGTGTAAGTCGGCCAGCGGATTCATATAAAGCTTGGTAATGGATTGTTGATCGGCCATTTTTATTCGAGTGTGTTTATCCAGTTGCCATAAATCAAGCAACCCAAAATGGCGACGCCGCAGACCCATTTTATTCAGACCAAAGGCCACCCACATCAGGCACCAGATCAGCCATTTCAGCCTTCTTGCCCAACCAAGAACACCTCTCAACAGCTGCGGAAACGTCGGATCGATCATCACTACGCCACTACAATGTTCCGGATAATGATGCGCAAATTCAATCGCCACTTGCGCACCAAGACTATGGCCTATGATAAACGCATCGCTAAAACCTTCGTGCTTCAATATCGCCGCAATATCCGCACTCCAATCCTGACGCGTTACCCGGCGCCGCTGCAACGACAACCCGTGCCCCATTAAATCGACGCGCAGTAAGTTAAAGTGATGAACCAGTAAGGTATTCGCCATGAATTCAGACCATCGAGTATGATTGCTGCCAAGGCCGTGAACGAAAACAATTACTGGTCTGCTTTTATCGTGCCCAATGAGTTTATAGCCCAGCTTGTAACCGGGATATTTTTCAAACCACTTTGTTTCTTCGTAACGGTCAGTCATGGTGTCATTGGACTGTAATATGTTTACATGAAAACTGATTTTCCTTTATAAAAGTCAACGTCGTTCTCGCGTACATCACCAGGATATCATGTAACCGACGGTAATCGGAGAAACTCAACCTCGAGTGGTTCAAAAACACCGCCGTATACAACTACGTTGAGATCCTGTGATTCAAATAACGCAATGATCAACGCCATTCATTGTTGGCCCGGCCGCATGGTCCTACAATATTACGGAGTGAAACATTCAAAAAGAAAACCGGTGCGCGCTCATCTTCATATAATGAACGCCAGGGGGAAAGCCATCCGACACTGATGGTTTACAGCGCGGTTCGCTCCGAATACCGCAGTGCCGCGATGAATTATGTGTGAAATCTCAACAAAGCATGAACAAATTTCGACCAACAAAAACCGCTAACGCTTTTATTCTGACAACCGGGTGATTTCGTCATACGAATTTGGTATCGTGTCCATTCGGTTTACTTAATAAGGTGCATCTTTATTGCGCTGGTGAAAACTCTCACCGCTGGTAACCAAGCTCATCCATCTTCAATTGCGCGGTGATTTGCGTGGTCAATTGTAGAATCTATTGTAGAATCAATTGCAGGTATCGTGCGAATGGGTGATACATAAAACCGTAAAGATCCTCTGACAATTATGAAAATAAGACATTTATTTCACCACGCATGCTTTGGACTGATGCTGATCGTAAATGCCGGTTGCGATAGCGGTAATGGTGGCAATAGCGACGGCAGTGACGAAGCGATCAACGAAGCGATCACCAAAGCCGGTCAAGACAATCAAAGCTACCTGGTTTATGAAAGCGCAAACGCCTTGTACGCCATTAACCCGCAAGATCCGCACAATCCGGTGCTACTGGCACCGCCCAATGACTCCTTATCCTACCCTCTTATATCTGCATATCAAATAACAGTGAGCGATAATCCGCGTATCGCACTGACTATTTACGACAACTTATTCTATGCATCCGACGGTCGAATTTGGCGGGTGAACACGCGCCTGGATCGTGACCTCACGGCAAGCCAAGTATCCAACGAAGACGCCGCGTTCGATCTCTGCCGAGTAAACATTTTTTATGGTGAATCACCTTTATACCGCTATGTACTGCCAGGCCCCGACGGTTCTTGTTTGGTTGAAGGGCCTTATGACACAAACGGATATATAACCACCCCGGTTCTGACAGACAACCTTGTAAAATGGGTTTCCACGGCTGCGGATTCAATGACGTCTCCCACATACGGCGGGATTGACAGGACTTTCAACTATTCATCGCAAAATCAGATATTGTTCTTTGATGACAGCGCATATCCCCAATTCGAATTGACCGGCTTGCTTGCTTTTGTCGAAACCACAGGTGAGCTGGTATGGTTCGAAGGCACCGACTTTTCGGCGCCAGCTTATACAGTCGCCAGCGATATCACGGAGTTTCAAAGCGTTTATTCCCGCGAAGATTTTCACTACTTATTAATCGACGGACAATTGTATCGCTATCAAGCAAGAGACACCCATTTGGGCCAAAGTCTCTATACGGTTGAATCCACCGAAAAAGGGGCGCAGTGGTTCGGACCCTATTTTCTAGACGGACAAAATCTTTATAGCTTGGATATAACGACCACGGGACCGCCCGAGTTGCTGGCCAGCAACGCATTGCTCGACGAGCCTATGGTTTTGTGGGGGATAATTCCGGATTTTTTCGTTTTTGGGCGACAACAGAACACCAGCAGTAGCTATTATATTCTCGACTCGCTAAGTGGCGAAATTCGGGAATTGGTAACCGTTCAAACCTCCAGTTCTTTTGTACCAGCTCCTGTGTATATTACTGGGAACACTTTGTATTACATGGATACCGTAAGCAATGACACCGGCTATGTGTCATTCGACGGAAACACCCGAGGTATTCTCCCCAACACCAGAATCGTCGGTCAAATCCCTGATCCCGTCATCAGAAGCGATAAGCCGCGCCGCTCATATTTTTTGCTGGTGCAACCAACGTTTGACAACCAATCCAAACTGATGTTGTTAGACTCCGCCAGCAATAAAATTGAACGGGAATTGGGCCTGTTTCCGGCTAACAGCGAATCCTTCAATACCTATATGCCCACGACCATACCCAACAACGGTTTCGTCCTTATAAATGCCTATGTGGAGACAAATTGGGAAATCTTTCTAGCGGATTTAAAAACCCCAAACTCCTTACTTCGGCTGACGAACAACAACATCGATGATCATCTAATCTCCACGAATAGTTCACCGCCGCGGCCGCCAAAGGTCACTGTTCCACCACCGCCAACTCCACTACCACCACCAGCGGCGCCAGCGCCACCACCCACTCCAATCCCACCGCCTGGTGGAGGTACCGGTGGAGGTACCGGTGGAGGAATGGGCGGTGGAGGCGGTGGAGGATCGCCATCCCCGCCGCCGCCACCGCCACCATCACCGCCACCACCCCCACCACCAGGAGGAGGAAGTAATCCGTAGGTCTATATATGGACCTACGGGTTAATCACGCCTCGCCGGCGGAAAGTCATGTCGTCCCGGCGCAAAATCACCCTCCCCGGCACGGGTTTTCAACACTTGAGCAATAAATATTGGCTAACGGATGGAGGAGTCCGGCATGCGTCCGATTACGCTGTGCTAATCGGACACATGTCATCGCCCCAACAACCACCGCGCCCAAATCGCCGCAGCAATATAATCGGATAAACACCTGCAGCCCGATCGGGTCGAGGCAACGGAAAACCGCCCGTTTCCCCTCCCACACCACCGCTAATGCGGTTTTCCGTTACGGCGGTTGGAGCTGGCAACAACCAGATCCTTCGCAAAAAACGCTCAGGATGACACCGAACCTGTCGTTCTGAACGCGAGTGAAGAATCTTATGTCGGTAGGAACTGCCGTGGTTTTTAGATC
>JAJDNG010000181.1 GCA_022340845.1 Gammaproteobacteria bacterium
GCGTTGGCCAGCGAGTAGTAAACGCTTGAATATAACAATATGGCGATAATCAGTGGTTTCATGTTTAGACACCTCCTACGAATCAGCATGGCATTTGTGATGAGATCTTAATGGTCCTCTTGAAGCCGGACATGCTCGCCGGTGGTATTGCTGCGACGTAATTTGTCGCCGCTGATCATGGCCGCGACCAGGTTCTCTTTGTGGAGAATGCTCTCTAACAACACGCCGCCCAGATGGATAACCACAAGAAACATCGTGAAGTTGGCAAAAAATTCGTGAACCTCCTCCAAGGCGTCCTCCCAATACTCACTGCTATTGACAAACCAGCCGGCAAATGGCCCGGCATGGTCACCTACGCCATAAAGCAACAACCCTGTCAGGCCGGTAGCGACCAGGCTAATGAGCAGAATGACAATCATCCAGCCACCTGCTGGATTGTGACCAATATACCGCTTGGCTTTGAAACGCAGCGTATCCTTAACATAACGCAATGCGGTTGAAGGCCTGGTGACAAAATCGCTGAATCGGGCATGACGGGTACCGATAATTCCCCACACCAGCCGTACCGCGATCGCCGCCAGCAAGACGTAACCCGCCCAAACATGGACGCCCAGCAAATCCTCCTCAGTGATGTATGCGATTAAAAAGGTGGACACCAGTGTCCAATGAAATACCCTGACCAGGGGATCCCAAACTTTGATCTTGCTATGGTTTTGCATGAAATGAACCTCGCTATTTAGACGCTAATATGACCTTGGTAAAAAGTGTAGCGAGGCAAAATGAAATCAAACTGAAAAAACACCCCCAATCGCATTTATTTACGAACGGATTGAATGGGGGTAAACAACTGGCGCGATCTGTGAGGACATTGGTGGCATCTATAAAAATATCAACAATTTAGGGGTGGTTCCAAAAAAGGAAATACACGCCAGCGGCGATAATTCGCTGCCAGGTTGTTCACGAGCGGCTACTTCAATTGCCTTCTATCGGGATACGGTATGTTGGGATACGTCGTCGCCTCGGTTGGCAAAAACCAATCTCGGTAGAATTTTCCTAAAGTCCAAATTCTCTGTATAGTCTTTAAAAAATGGAATCTAAATACTATGTATGGAGTTAGTTCTCACCCATTAATAGCAATTTCTGTTTATGTCGATCAAATTGTATTTCTTTAATCATTAGCGGAGAAATTGAACACGTCTTCATCCCTGGGTAATAATGATAATGACTCCTATCGACTAAACGCTTACTGTAGACTTCAAAATTACTTGTAATATTGTTTGCGTTTAGATGTTGATAAAATTGAGGCCTTCCACAGCATTAAGAGCAATAAAGCATTCACCAGCGAGCAATAAAAAATCTGTACGGTGGCAATTATTCGTAAACATTAGTTCGTAAATATTTGTTGGTAAATATTAGTTCATAAACAAAAGGACGAAACTTAAGCAACATGAACGACAGTGAACTGTTATCGCAACTTCGTATCGACCCGGACCAACGCGACGGCGGAGGGTCCCCCAAGCGTTGGCGTTGGGTTGCTGCAGGCATCGCAGTTTTGGGGATTGTCGCCCTTGGCAGTCTGTTGGCGCTCAGGTCGCAGGCCGTTGAGGTGGAAACCGCCACAGCACAAACACCTGTCAGTACCAGTGGCACTTCGGCCGCGGTGCTGGATGCCGCCGGTTATGTTACTGCCCGTGTGGATGCTACAGTGTCATCCAAGATTACCGGCAAGCTGGAACAAGTACTCATCGAAGAAGGCGACAAAGTAACGCAAGGCCAGGTGTTGGCCCGCCTGGACAACACCGACCAGCAAGCCCAGTTGACGCTCGCGCAGGCGCAACTCGGCGCGGTGCAAGCGCAAGTGGGTCAGCTGGAAGCGCAATGGCAGCAAGCGCAGCGGGATTACAAACGCCAACAGGAACTTAATAGCCGCAACCTCACCTCAAGTCAGGCGGTGGAAGATGCAAACACGCGCATGTCTACCCTCGGCGCACAATTAGCCGCACAGCGCAAACAAATCGATGTAGCCAAGGCACAATTAAACGTGGCGCGAATCAACTACGACAACACCATCATTCGCGCGCCGTTTTCCGGCGTGGTGGTGGCCAAAGCCGCCCAGCCCGGTGAGATTGTCTCCCCCATGTCGGCGGGCGGTGGCTATACCCGCACCGGCATCTGCACTAGCGTCGATATGGATTCCCTGGAGGTGGAGGTTGACGTCAACGAAGCCTACATCAATCGCGTCAAACCCCGCCAACCGGTGGTAGCGGTGCTCGACGCTTACCCCAATTGGAAAATTCCGGCGGAAGTCATTGCCATTATTCCCACGGCCGATCGCAGCAAGGCCACGGTGCGGGTTCGCATCGCCCTGAAGGAGAAAGATGCGCGCCTGGTTCCTGATATGGGCGTTAGAGTGTCTTTTTATGAAGACCAGCCACAGGATGCGACGCCGACACCCCCCAAAGGCGTGCTGGTGCCCGCTTCTGCCATCGTACAGCGCGATGGTCAAAGCGTGGTGTACGTCGTCGATGACGAACGTGCTCAGCGGCGCAGCGTAACCCCCGGACAAAGCTATGGTGATTTGCGGCTGGTGGCATCGGGGTTGAAAAGCGGAGCCCGCGTGATTCGCAATCCGCCGGCGGGCCTGGAAGATGGCATGCGTATCAAACTAAAAAGCGGTGGTTAAAAAGTAAAGTGTTACCTTATGAATGGTTGAAAAATTAGGGGTTAACAGGTAAAAAGGGTAACGCGCACAATAATTACAATCCTAGAATAATCAGTTGAACACTGTGCGGGGCACTCAGGGCTGCTATGCGCGGTGCAGCGCCTTCACATTATAGATGAACACCAGGTTGGCTGATTTGCCAAAAAAATACATGCGCTTCATGCTCCATCGAAGTGGTCAACTGGTGATTTTGGAATAACCCAAAGGAGTGGCGAAGATGCCGGATCTGATCGAGATTAAGGGCGTTAATAAAGTTTACGAACGGGGCAAACAAAAAGTCGAAGTATTACACCATATCGACTTGAACATCGCCGAAGGGGATTTTCTGGCGCTGATGGGGCCATCCGGTTCCGGTAAAACCACCTTGCTTAATATGATCGCCGGCATCGACACTCCGACTCAGGGCAGTGTAACGGTGGCCGGCCAGCGCATCGATAATCTGTCCGCAGGACAATTGGCCCGCTGGCGGGCGGCGCATGTGGGCTTTGTGTTTCAGTTCTATAACCTGCTGCCCATGTTGTCGGCGCAAAAAAACGTCGAACTGCCTTTGTTGCTGACACGGCTTAACGCCGCTCAGCGGCGCCGCAATGCCGGCGTCGCGTTGAAACTGGTGGGATTGGAGGATCGGGTCTCGCACAAACCCGGGGAATTGTCCGGCGGGCAGCAGCAGCGGGTGGCCATTGCCCGCGCGATCGTCGCGGACCCCACACTGCTGGTGTGCGACGAACCCACCGGTGACCTGGACAGGCACTCCGCCGAAGAAATCTTGACACTCTTGCAGCGCCTCAACCGTGAGCACGGCAAAACCATGATCATGGTGACCCACGATCCCAAGGCCGCCGAGTACGCCAGCCACACTTTGCATTTGGATAAAGGGACTTTAGTGGAAATGAAAGTGGAAGCGGTTGATGAGATGTCGTCCGCAACTGGGACGACGCAACCGTGAAATATCTGCATTTGATCTGGGCAGGATTGATGCGTAAGAAGACCCGCACTTTCCTGACCTTGTTTTCAGTGGTCGCAGCGTTTACCTTGTTTGGTCTGTTGGATGCCGTGCGTGTGGCCTTCAACGCCCCGGAAAGCATGGCCGGCATTGACAGGCTAATCGTATCCTCAAAGTTTTCCATTATCCAGCCATTGCCTTACGCGGACTTCACGCGTATCCAGGCCGTTCCGGGCGTGCAACAAGTAGCCTATGCGAACTGGTTTGGCGGCATATACCAGGATCCGAAGAATTTTTTTCCCAACATTGCGGTCAGCCCCAGGGCGTTTCTCGATATCCATCCCGAGTTCGTGTTGCCTGACGCGCAAAAGCAAGCGTTTCTCAATACCCGTACCGGCGCCATTGTCGGCGAGATACTCGCCAACCGCTTCGGCTGGAAACTGGGCGATAAAATTCCGCTGCAGGCGACGATCTTTCCCAACAAAGATGGCAGCAATAACTGGGAATTCAATCTGGTGGGCATTTTCCACGCCGCCGAGCCCGAGTTGCAAGGTATAGAACAACAATTGTTGTTTCATTACGATTACTTCGACGAGGCCCGCCAGTTTGGCCAGGGCACGGTGGGCTGGTACATCGTCAAAGTGGATGATCCGGCTCACGCTAACGAAGTGGCTCAGGCTATTGACCATTTATTTGCTAACTCCTCCGATGAAACCAAAACCCAAAGTGAGCGGGAGTTTCAGCTGTCGTTTGCCAAACAAATCGGCGATATCGGGTTGATCGTCACCGCCATTATGGGCGCGGTGTTCTTCGCCTTGTTGCTGCTCACCGGCAATACGATGGCGCAAGCCATTCGCGATCGCATCCCGGAGTTGGCGGTGTTAAAAACCATCGGTTTTGCCAATCATACGGTGTTACTGATTGTATTGGCCGAATCGGTTTTCATGGTGTTGCTCGGCGGCCTGGGCGGAATGGTAACCGCAAAACTGATGTTGCCCGCAATGAGTGCCGCCACCGGCGGTCAGCTCACTTTGCCACTGACCGCTAAAACCTGGCTGTTGGGCGCGGTATTGATGTTGCTACTGGGCGTGGCTGTCGGTCTGCCCCCGGCCGTTAAAGCCATGCGCCTGAAGATAGTGGATGCCTTGGCGAGACGTTGAGCGCTGAGCACAAAGTACAAAGTACAGAGCATAAAGAAAGGAGTCGCACACGGTGAACCACTTTAAGAGCATTCTGCAAACCCTAGGGTTGGTCGTCCTGGTCGCGCTGGGCCTGGCTCTGTGGATGGCCATCCCAATACTGATGCTGGGCTTGGTTATCCTGTTAATTGGCTGGTTGCTGTTGAGCCGTGGCGGGCAACAAACTCTGGCGATCACCTGGAGCGGATTGTCCACCTTGCCGCAACGCCTTGGCGCTACTTCGGTCATCGTCGTGGGGATTGCCGGCGTGGTGGGTGTGTTGATCGCGCTGTTGGCCATGGCGGCCGGTTTCGAGGCCACATTGAAACAGGCCGGCTCCACGGATACGGCTATTGTGTTGCGCGCCGGCGCTGACGCCGAACTGTCCTCCGGCCTGGATAGGAATACGACGACGTTGATAACGCAGGGGCCGGGGATATTACGCGACGCGCAAGATCATCCCATCGCTTCTGCCGAGGTCGTGGTCATCGCCAACGTGCCGCAACGCTCCACCGGTACTGACGCTAATGTGGAAGTGCGGGGCGTCAGCCCCGAAGTGTGGTCGCTAAGACCGAATGCCACCATCATCGCCGGGCGCCGTTTCCAACCCGGCCTTCGCGAGATGATTGTGGGCCGCGGCGCACTCTCCCAATTTGCCGGATTGGAGTTGGGTTCGGTCATTGAACTGAACAACCAACAATGGAACGTGGTCGGCGTGTTCGCCACCGGCGACACGCATGAATCCGAACTATGGGGTGATGCCGAATCGGTGGCCGCCGCCTATCGACGCAATGCTTTTCAATCCGTGACGGTGCGCCTCACCGGCCCGGAAGCCTTCGATACGCTCAAAGCCGCGCTGAGCAGTGATCCGCGAATCAAAGTCGATGTTGAAACGACAAGAGATTATTACAGCAAACAATCCCAGCAACTCACCAACACCATTCGCGCTTTAGGCACCGGCGTGGCCATCATCATGGCCATAGGCGCGGTATTCGGCGCGCTCAATACCATGTACGCCGCTATCGCAGCACGCGCGCGGGAAATCGCCACCTTGCGGGCACTGGGCTTCGCCGCGGTGCCGGTAGTGGTATCGGTATTGCTGGAAGCCATGCTGCTGGCGCTGCTGGGCGGCGCCTTGGGCGCCGGCATTGCGTATGCATTGTTTAATGGCTACTCTGTTTCTACGTTAGGCGCAAATTTCAGTCAGGTGGTATTCCAATTTCAGGTTTCGCCGGAATTATTATTGCAGGGCTTGCAGTGGTCTCTGACGATCGGCTTTCTCGGCGGATTCTTTCCCGCCTTGCGCGCGGCCAACATTCCGGTCACCGTCGCTTTGCGGGAGTTGTAATTGGCTTGCCGGCACCTCTTGACGGCACCTGGTTAGCTTCAGGTTAGCTTCACTGAGTGCTAAACCCCATAGCGATTACAATCGGCCCGGGTTGGAAAGAAGTCACTCTACATTTCGGCACCCGAGCTGCTCCCGGTAATTGGAACTCCCGTACTGGTAAAAAGAATCTAGCGCGATGGCACACTGGGTCATAACCTGGATAATGTCGACAATAAGAATAGTCTAAGAGGTTATCATCAGGCTTTTCGTGCATTCCATTGCGCTTTTTGGTAAATTCCGAGCTTTGCCTGCGTTTACCGCGCTTTTTATCCATTGCCGGGCGGAAACATAACACGCTCGGGTTGGAACGCTCCGCCCGTATTCATTACGCTTTTGCGCAGAACGAGCAGAGCGAACCCGTTTGAGTGACGTTTTGCGCAACCAGCGCCGAGTCGCCATTCACGTAAAAAGGAACAATAGAAGCCTATCCGGACCTACATGGAACAATAATATGAAAAACTCTATTTCCACCCTTGCCATTTCGCTTCTGCTTTTACCGATCACCGCGTGGGCGGCTACGGATGCCTCACACAACTACATTGAATTGACTGGTCATACTGTGGGTTATGCCGCCATTATCGTTTTTATACTGGCATATGCCCTGGTCATGGCCGAGGAATTCACCCATTTGCGCAAATCAAAACCGGTCATTTTGGCCGCCGGTATCATTTGGGGGATGATTGCCGCCGTGTATGCCAGCCACGATATGCCGCATGCGGCTGAACAGGCCGCGCGCCATGACCTGCTGGAATACGCTGAACTCATGCTGTTTCTACTGGTAGCGATGACGTACATCAATTCCATGGAAGAACGCCAGGTATTCGATGCCCTACGCTCCTGGTTGATTCGCAAGGGATTCAGTTTCCGGCAATTATTCTGGCTCACGGGATTCCTGGCCTTTTTTATATCCCCCGTGGCGGACAACCTGACCACGGCCCTGCTGATGTGCGCCGTAGTGCTTGCGGTCGGTGGCGACAATACGCGTTTTGTCAGCCTTTCCTGTATCAACATTGTGGTCGGCGCCAATGCCGGTGGAGCCTTCAGCCCTTTTGGAGACATCACCACGCTGATGGTTTGGCAAAAAGGGATGGTGGAATTTTGGGGGTTCTTCTATTTGTTCATACCGGCAGTAGTAAACTTTGTGGTTCCCGCCGCCATAATGCACTTTGCCATCCCCAAGGAAAACCCAACCGCTCTGAATGAAGACGTGCCCATGCAACGAGGCGCGCGTCGTATCGTGGTGTTGTTTCTTCTGACTATCGTGACTGCGGTCAGTTTTCATAACTTTTTACATTTACCGCCGGTTCTTGGCATGCTGACCGGCCTCGCGTATCTGCAGATTTTTGGTTATTTTCTCAAGAAGACCACCCCACTGGCTTCGGAAAACGGTGCCAATATGGGCGAGGTGGTTCCCTTCGATGTATTCCAAAAAGTCGCCCGCGCCGAATGGGATACGCTGTTGTTCTTTTATGGCGTGGTGATGTGCGTGGGCGGTCTGGGTTTCATCGGTTATCTGGCTATGGCTTCTGATGTGATGTACACCCAATGGGGCGCCACGTCGGCCAACGTCGCCGTTGGCGTGTTATCGGCCATTGTGGATAACATCCCGGTGATGTTTGCCGTATTAACCATGAACCCCGACATGCCCACCGGCCAATGGCTGCTGGTCACGCTAACGGCGGGAGTCGGAGGCAGCCTGCTATCCATAGGCTCAGCCGCCGGAGTAGCGTTAATGGGACAAGCCCGCGGTCAGTATACCTTTTTCAGTCATCTCAAATGGACGCCAGTGATCGCCTTAGGATATGCTGCCAGCGTTGCTTGTCATTGGTGGATAAATTCCGCCTTGTTTTAAGGCTTGCTTCTCTGCGATTTTTTCATGCTCAAATAGTCCAGGGATAGTTTTCCCGGGCCGTGCAACTACGCCACCAATAACATGATGCCCCACACCTGATGCTGTTGCTTACCCGCCGCTTCCAACGCCGGGTTCGCGGCGGTAAATCAATGCGCGCAATTTTTGCAAATGTTTTTTACAAAGTGTATCAGCCATGCCGGCTTGCTTTGCTTTGGGCTTTAAGCTATCGCCGACTATTTTGTCGCACGTGCCTTTGGGTACGCCTTTGCAGTGGTGTTGCGGTTGACTCCCGGCACTCGATCATCCGAATCAAGGAACCGAACCACATTTGCCATTACAAAGCGTGGACTGTCAATTGCGGGACTACCATCGTGTGGCGGATCACCTATGAGTGTGGGCTGCCAGTGGATTTATCGCGGTGTATAGCAAGCGGGTTTTTTGCAACAAAGCGATGATCGGGACATTTTGAAAAAGGCACATTTGCGCAATGTGCCCTTGATAATATTCGTTATGCCGCTGCAGTTTTTGTATTAGGCTGCTTGTTAGGCGTGGTTTTGGCTTCGCTGCTCTCCGGCTTTTTTACTTCCGTTTTTGTTTCTGTTTTCGCTTTCGCTGGCTTGGTTTTTACAACGTCATCGGCTTTGGGTTTTGTGCCTTTTAGCATGGAGATCGCCTGATCTTTGTTTTGCGCGAGAAAAAAACAAATTTGATCCAATTGTTCTTCGCCGATTGCAACGCCCGCGGTTTCCAGCAGAACGAATAAGTTTTCCGCTATTTCCAGTTGTTTGTCGTATTCTTCGGCCTCTTTTTTATCTGTATAAGTCATTTTTTGTATTCCGTTTCTCTCAACAATGTATTGGACGATAACCGCCATAATATGATTCCTCAGAAAAAGTTGTGTGTGTTTAAAGTTATTGTGTTGTTCCCTATCTGTCCTGTTTTCCAATAATGAAAAAATGAACGCGGGCAATTCTACCGCAAAATGTTTCGTTAAAAAACTCTAATCATATTCAGTGGCTAATCGCCGCTCTTAGGCGATAATTAAAAGCGATATCAGCTGAAGGTTTATGTCTCATGCCATTAATTCAATACAAAATGGTGTTGTTTTCATTACTTTTTGTTTATTCTAATCAATAGCAAAAAAAGTGGTAGCGAGACCGAGAGGGTCTCGGTTATCTAGCGATTAGGCGCCCTACGAAATACAAATACCATTATGGAAAAATTGGAAAGTTTGGGATATAGCCACTGGTTTAAAGATCGCGTTGATGCCGAAAAGTCAAGCATCCATGAGGTTGCGCGAGTGGTTTCTGTACACAAAGATAGCTACGTCATAACGAAAGGATTTGGGGAGGTATTTGCTGAGCTATCGGGACATTTATCCTATACCGCTCATTCTGTTTCTGATCTGCCAACAACGGGGGATTGGGTATATGCCGATTTTTATGACGACGATACTCACGCAATCATTCATGAAGTGATTCCTAGGAGAACGCTGTTAAAAAGAAAAACATCTGGAAAATTAGTTGATTTTCAGTTAATCGCAGCAAACATTGATGTTGCCTTTATTATCCAATCAGTAGATCACAATTTTAATCTAAGAAGGTTGGAGCGGTATTTGGTTATGGCCAATGAAGGTGGAATCAGCCCGGTAGTTTTACTGAGCAAAAGCGATCTTATACCCCAACATGAACTTAACGAAATAAAAAAAAGTGTATTAAGTATTGCGCCTCAAATTAGTGTGATCGCATTTAGCAATCTGAGCGGGGAAAATATTGAAGACATAAAAAACTCTCTATCACCTGGTCATACTTACTGCCTGTTAGGATCCTCTGGCGTTGGAAAGACAACTTTATTAAACAGCATCTTAGGTAGTGATCGCTTTGCAACTCAATCTGTAAGTAGAAAGGAGAATAAAGGAAGACATACGACCACAAGCCGGGAATTAATACAGTTAGAAAACGGGGCAATGCTGATAGATACTCCCGGAATGAGAGAGCTTGGCAATATAGCGGTGGATGCTGGCATTGACGATACATTTACTGAAATATCAGAGCTATCACGGAACTGCAAATTTAGTAATTGTTCGCATACCAATGAAAAAGGCTGTGCGATATTGGCAGCAATAAGCGAAGGTAAGTTGTCTGAAAAGCGGTATAAAAACTACATCAAAATGAAAAACGAATCAGCATTCAATAAAATGTCTTATGCTGAAAAAAGAAAGAAAGATAAGGACTTTGGAAAATTGATTAAATCCACGTTGAAGAATAAAAACCGATGAAGACAAGGATCAAGGTAGATTGTAAATTCACAATGTCCAAAATGCTTGATGGTTTCAAGCGTGACAGTTACGACCGATTTCTACCTTAAAATTTATGCGACCCAGTTTTTTCGATAGTTCAGGGTAGATATGGGAGTAGTTATAGGTATCTGTTTTTATGGCGCGCCCTAGAGGATTCGAACCTCTGACCTCAGCCTCCGGAGGGCTGCGCTCTATCCAGCTGAGCTAAGGGCGCGTGGGGCGATTTTAACACTTTTTCGGCTATTCTACATCGCCGGGATATGTCGACTACTGATTTTCCAGTTCTTGAAAAAACACCGTTCTTAAGCTTTCCAGATAATAGGGTTTTCTATAACCCATGGCGGGCTCGAATTTGATAATAAGTTGGTCTGGTTCATAGATCATGGTGCTTTTGAATAATCGACTACTGGTTTCATAAATTCCACTGACCTGGTTATTATTCGCGCTAATATTTTGCCAGTTTCTGGTCTCGAAGGCTTTAATGGCAACGGCGCGAAATCGGTCTAGGGTCATGTCTCTGCCGCGCATATCGACAAAAAGTCCCAGCGACGAGTAGAAATCCTGGTTTTCTTTGATTATATCAACGATTTCACGGGATTCCTCACTCTTAGCCACTGCAATGGCTTTTTTACCGGCTTTGTTTTGTTCTTCAGTATTGGCGCCATAATATAACAGTAACTGAACCGCTTTGAATTTCCCCTTTTTAGCCGAATATATCAGTGGCGTATTGCCAGCGTCGTCTTTGGCGTTAACGTCAGCACCGTTTTGTAATAACAACTCAATAATCTTTATATCGTTGTATTTAATCGCCTTGAATAACGCGGTGCGGCCTTTTTTGAATCTAAAATTTACATCGGCGCCTTCCTGCAATGCCTGATGTACTTTTGCGGAATCTTTGCTTTTGACTGCTTCTAATAGCTTAAGGTTGGCTTGCTCATTTGCCGGATTATCACCCGCTTGGGACGCATTCACATCCGTTACAGGATCCTCTAGCGGTTCAGCATGGGTGATGCATGGTATTAGAAAAGGTTGAACCAAAATGCTCACCAACAACATTCGCTTGGTTTTCTTGCTCATCATCCCCCCGGAATAATTGAATTATCAGCTACTTTAGCTGTGGTTCATAATGGTTGCGTTCTTTACTAAAGGTTATTATTGTGCCGCCTATGCATTGTTAGCAGTACTTATTTCCGCCACGGTATTCTCTATCCAATGTTCAGCAAGCTTATTGATTTCTTCCGCGCTACGGCCTTTGGTTTCAATAGGCTCGCCTATGACCACTTTAATAGTTCCGGGTTTTTTGAGCAATCCGCGCCGCGGCCAGAACTCGCCAGCATTGTGCGCCACGGGCACGACGGGGTAGCCGCTTTCCTCGGCCAGAACCGCGCCGCCAATGCCGTAGCGTTTACGCACTCCGGGTGCGACACGGGTGCCTTCGGGAAAGATGACTATCCAGCGGCCTTGTTTGAGCCGGCGAATGCCTTGGTCCACAATCTGGCGTATGGCAACACGACCCGCCTTGCGGTTAATGCCCACCGAACCTAATGCCATCAACGCCCAGCCAAAAAACGGCACCCAGAATAATTCCCGCTTGACCACCCAGACCTGCGGCGGAAAAATTTGCTGCAACGCCAGGGTTTCCCAGGCCGATTGGTGTTTAGCGAAAATAATGGCCGCCCCTTCGGGGATATTTTCCTGCCCTTTGATTTCGAATTTAAGATTGCACACAACCCCGAGCAACCAAATCATCATGGCCGCCCAACGACGAAAATAGCCGTAGCGATACGGGAATGGCAATGGTATAACCAGCATGCCCGGTAGCGCGTAAAACGGCACCGAGAGAATCATAATTCCTGTAAAAATAATTGATCGTAACATCGTCATTTACTTACACCTGTCAGTACATAGTCCACGGCTTCGCTGAGGTCGGCGAATACCGGTACATCTTTCAGCTCGGGATATTGAGCCAGTTTTTCTATGGTGTGCTCGCCTTTGCCGGTTTTTACCAGAATGGGTCGCGCGCCAACGACTAGCGCTGATTGTAAGTCGCGCAGGGAATCGCCTATGACGGGCACAAGGGAGGCGTCAACGCGGTACCGCTGTAGAATTTGTTGCAGCAAGCCCGGTTTGGGTTTGCGGCAGTCGCAGTGATCGTCCGGGCCGTGTGGACAATAGTATATAGCCTCGATTTTACCCCCCGCTTGTTGCAACAGTTTTTCGAGCTTGGCGTGCATTTGCGCCAGAGTGTCTTCGCTGAAATAGCCGCGGGCGATACCGGATTGGTTGGTGGCCACCACCACGGTGTAACCGGCCCGGTTTAGTCGGGCGATAGCTTCCAGGCTGCCCGGAAGGGGGAGAAATTCATCCGGGGTTTTAATGTATTTGTCGGAATCATAGTTGATGACGCCGTCTCTGTCCAAAATCACTAACTTCATTGACCGCTATCCTGTAACCAATGCTAGTTGAGCCGCGCAAACGTGGAACACAGTCTGCATCCTTGCTCGGCTGACCGACAAAGATCGTTCGCTGCATTCAGCGATGACACAGAATTGAATGACAGAGGTCACGATGACACGATTTTGGATATTGCTTGCCGGAGTAGCGCCGCTAGTCACGAAATTCCGATACCCGGATACGGCCGTTAATCATTTTCGATTCCCGCTTATGAAGCTTTTCCATTTTGTCCCAGAAGGCTTGTTTTAAATCGAAATCCGCGGCGATGGCTGTGCCGATCAACAAGATATAGAGGTCGGCACATTCTTCGGCCAGTTGTTGTTTGCTTTTGCCTTTGCTGACGCAGGCAGAGATCTCACCCAGTTCTTCGGCCATGAGCGCGATGCGGTAGGTCAGCTCTTCACCACCGGTGTTTTTAAAGTCGTGTTTGTCGTGGAAGGATTGTACTTCCCTTTGCATGTCGGTGTAGGAGTCTTTGTTCAATCCCATAGTGGTAACCTCGGTTGAAATCATGTTTGTATCATGTTGATCCCGTCTTGTTCGCACGCTCTGCCGCTACGTTAACTAACCCTGCAACCGCGACAAATCCGCAATGCCTAAGAACATGGACCGCATTTGGCCCAATAAGCACAGCCGGTTGTGACGCAGCGCCTCGTCGTCCACCATGACCATAACTTGATCGAAAAACTGATCGACGGGCTCGCGCAGTTTTGCCAAAGCTTTCATGGCGGCTTCGTAGTCCAGGCACTCCAGTAATGGGGTGATCTTGTAGCCTAGGGCCACCATTTTTTCGGCTAAAGCTTCTTCGGCGGGCTCTTTAAACAGCTCCGCATCCCACATGGGCGCTTCGGTCACTTTGGCTTGTTTTAAGATATTGGATATGCGTTTGTTGGCGGCAGCCAGGCTTTGTGCTTCGGGCAGTTGTTGAAAACTGGTGACCGCGCGCACCCGGCGGTCGAAGTCATAGGGCTGGCTGGGATGTACCGCCAATACGGCATCGAATACTTCCGGCGCGACACCGCTGTCCTGGTAATACGCCCGCAGCCGGTCCATCATGAAATCGAACACTTGGGACAACACCGCGCTGGCTTTGGCGGGTTTGCCTTTGGGAGTCTGCCAGATATTGGCTGGAAATTTTTCGCCGGCTTTGTGAATCAGGTCTTTTACATCCAGGCTGAGCTGATTTTCGATCACAATACGCAGCAAGCCCAGGGCGGCGCGGCGCAACGCAAAAGGGTCTTTGTTACCGGTGGGGTGTTCACCTATGCCGAAGATGCCCACGATGGTGTCCAGCTTGTCGGCGATGGCCAGTGACTGGCCGGTGGTGGTCTCCGGCAGTGCGTCGCCGGCAAACCGCGGCAGGTATTGTTCGTCCAAGGCGATGGCCACATCTTCAGGCTCGTTATCGTGCTGGGCGTAATAACATCCCATGATGCCTTGCAGGTTGGGGAACTCGCCCACCATTTCGGTCATTAAATCGCATTTGCTCAACCAGGCGGCGCGCTCGGCGTGTTGCGGGTCACCCTCTAACACCGTCGCTATGGTGCCGGCAAGAGCGGCCACGCGTTCGGATTTTTCGTATAGCGTGCCGAGTTTCTTTTGGAACACAACCGTGTTGAGTCTTTCCAGGTGCGCATCCAGTTTTTGTTTACGGTCCTGGTTCCAGAAAAAATCCGCGTCCGCCAGGCGCGGAGTGATGACCCGCTCATTGCCTTCGCGAACTTTGGCGATGTCTTTGCTGGCTATGTTGCTGACAGTAATAAAGTACGGCATCAGCAAGCCGCTCTTATTCACCACCGGAAAATATTTTTGGTTGGATTTCATGGTGGAGATCAGCGCTTCGGCGGGCACGTCCAAAAAACGCTTGTCGAATGTGCCGCTGACCGCAACGGGCCACTCCACCATGGCCGTGACTTCGTCCAGCAAGTCTTCATCCACCATGGCCTGGCCACCCAATGCACTGGCCGCTTCCAGCACTTGGGCACGTACCGCTTCGCGGCGGGCCTGGAAATCGGCCACCACATGACCTTCGGTTTCCAACAGCGGCGCGTAAGCCTGGGGTTCGCCCAAATACATGGGCTGGGGGTGATGAAAGCGGTGGCCGCGGGTTTCCCGGCCGGCTATTACCGACAGGATTTCGCAGGGGACCACTTCGTCGCCGAATAACATCACTACCCAATGCACCGGGCGCACGAATTCGGCATCCAAATCGCCCCAACGCATGCGCTTGGGAATCGGCAACTGATCCAAGGCGCTTTTCACGATTTCCGCCAACAGTGCCGTAGCGGGCTGGCCTTGCTGAGTGCTGCGGAATACCAGCCAGGCGCCTTGCTCGGTTTTCAGGGTTTGCAAATCTTCCACGGCCACGCCGCAGGAGCGGGCGAAGCCTTCCGCCGCGGGCGTGGCGCAGCCGTCCTCACCAAAGGAGGCCGTCACCGCCGGACCGCGACGTTCGATGTCTTTGTCGGTTTGCGCTTCCTGCAAGGCGCTCACCAACACGGCCAGGCGCCGGGGCGCGGCATACAGCGTCACCTGCTCATAGGCCAGCTCCTGTTTTTTCAGGCCGGCTTCAATGCCGGCGCCAAACGCCTGGGAGAGTTTTTTCAGCGCTTTGGGCGGCAACTCTTCGGTGCCGATTTCTACCAGAAAATCGCGCGTTTTCATGATTTCGCTCCCTTTTGCTTCGCCTTACCCTCCGTCTGTTTCGCCATGGGAAAACCCAAGGCTTCGCGGGCATCGTAATACGCCTGCGCCACCGCGCGGGACAAGGTGCGCACCCGCAATATATAGCGCTGGCGTTCGGTCACCGAAATGGCGTGGCGGGCATCCAGCAGGTTGAAGTAGTGCGAGGCTTTTAACACTTGCTCATACGCCGGCAACGGTAATCCGGCTTCGATCAGGATCTGGCTTTGTTGTTCGCACACATCAAATTGATGAAACAGGTTATCCACCGGAGCATGCTCGAAATTGTAGGCCGACATTTCCACCTCGTTTTGGTGGAATACATCGCCATAGGTGATTTTGCCCAGCGGGCCGTCGGTCCAGGTGAGATCAAACAGGCTTTTTACGCCTTGCAGGTACATGGCGATACGTTCCAGGCCGTAGGTGATCTCGCCGGTCACCGGTTTGCAGTCCAGGCCGCCCACTTGCTGGAAATAGGTAAACTGGGTGACTTCCATGCCGTTCAACCACACTTCCCATCCCAGGCCCCAGGCGCCCAGGGTGGGCGATTCCCAGTTGTCTTCCACAAAGCGGATATCGTGCACCAAGGGGTCAAAGCCCAGGGTGCGCAGTGAGCCTAAATACAATTCCTGAATGTCCAAGGGTGAGGGCTTTATGACCACTTGGAATTGGTAATAATGTTGCAGCCGGTTGGGATTCTCCCCATAACGACCGTCGGTGGGGCGGCGCGAGGGCTGCACATACGCCGCACTCCAGGGCTCTGGGCCGATAGCCCGTAAGAATGTCGCCGGGTGGAAGGTACCCGCGCCCACTTCCATGTCCAGGGGCTGCAATATGACGCAGCCTTGCTGGGCCCAATAGTCCTGCAGGGCAAAAATCAGCCCTTGAAACGTAGTGACATCGAATTTTTTCGAAGACATGTGCTAGCCTGTGATTAGTATCGGGTGTGGTTGATTCGCTGAAATCCAAAAGCCGCTAAGTATAACCGAAAATGGGTAAATTGAGGGCCGCGGCGTGACATCTGCTCATCGCAACGTCAAAACAACTCGAAAACAACTCAAAAACAACATGAAAACAACGCAAAAACAAGCATGCAAAGCAAAGGCTTTAATCCGCTCATTTTACCGTGTGTGGTAGCGAATCTTAAGTGTTTGTATATACTTAAATTATTGATTTGGATTTGAGGCCAGCATGGGTCAGGAAATTACCGGCGTTCATTTTTCAAAAGAAGATTTCGCGCAGTTTAAACGGCGTCTGGGCGACGAAACCGAGCTGTTAAAACAGTTTTTTCACGACAACCGCTTTACCGATACCCAGTCGGTGAGTGGATTTGAACTGGAAGCCTGGCTCATCGATCAACAATTTAATCCCAGTCCGCAAAACGCCGCGTTTATCCAACAGTTTGCCAGTCCGCTAGTAACGCCCGAATTAGCCAGTTTCAACGTGGAGTTCAACTACACACCACAAGCTTTGACCGGCCATGCCTTGCGCACTTTACACAGCGAAATGCAGCAATTGTGGGACACAGGCAACCAAACCGCCGAAGCCATGGACTGCCACTTGGCCATGATCGGTATTCTGCCCACGGTGCGCCAGAGTAACTTGAGCATGGCCAACATTTCCGCCATGAAACGCTACGCAGCGTTAAACGACCAGGTTTTGCGGTTGCGCGATGGCAAGCCACTGCAACTCAATATCCACGGTGTGGACGTGTTGCATGCTGAGCACAACGACGTCATGCTGGAATCGGCCACCACGTCGTTTCAAATCCACCTGCAAGTGCCGTTGGAGATTGCCATGCGGGCGTATAATGCCTCCATCATCGTTTCGGCGCCCATGGTAGCGGTGAGCGCCAATTCGCCGTTTTTGTTTGGCAAAGACTTGTGGGCGGAAACCCGCATTCCCTTGTTCGAACAATCGGTGGAAGTGGGGGGCTACGGCGGCGTGGCCCACGGGCCGTTGCGCCGGGTGACCTTTGGCTCGGGCTATGCGCGCAAAACCATGCTGGAAGTGTTTGAGGAGAACCTGGATCACTATCCGGTATTGCTGCCGACGGTGATCGACGAAGCGGCGGAGAAATTCGCCAATCTGCGCTTGCACAACGGCACCTTGTGGCGTTGGAACCGGCCATTAATCGGCATTGACAGCAACAACGACACTGACCATCATCATTTGCGCATCGAACACCGGGTGGTGCCGGCCGGCCCGAGTATTGTAGACTCTATTGCCAATGCGGCTTTTTATTACGGCTTGGTGAGTTTTTACAGCCACTGCGAAATCGCACCGGAAGTGCAATTACCGTTTGAGAAGGCGCGGGATAATTTTTATCATGCGGCCCAATACGGCCTGGACGCCTCGCTGATTTGGACCGATGGCAAAAAATACAGTATCCGGCATGTATTACTGGATCGTTTACTACCACTGGCCTACCAGGGACTGAGCCGGTTAACCATAGATGATACAGACGCCAAAAAATATTTAGGCATTATCGAATCACGCGTAAAAAATCACTGCAACGGCGCTGCCTGGCAACGGGCGTTCGTGGCCAAACACGGCGCGGATATGCATGCATTGATCGAAGCCTATGTGGAACGGCAAAATAGTGGCGAGCCAGTGCATGAGTGGGGTTTATAAACTATCTATTCCACCACGCAGGGCAAGAAGAATGATACGCAAATTGAAAGCGACATGAGAGGAAGCAATCCGGCAATACCGAGTGATATCGAGTGTCTTAACAATTTAATTCTTCGTGCGCCTCGTGATACAGACTATATATTGCAATTAAAACCATGCTAAACGTTATCAATCATATTCCGCCAGAGTTACTCAGCTGCCAGGCCACCGAGTTATATGATCTATTGCCCGGCCCCACACTCATTCATCTGCCGGGAAAACGACCGGAGCCCTTGTTTGTTTCGGCGTTGTTGCACGGTAATGAGACCACCGGTTTTGTGGCGATCCAGGAATTGTTAAACAAATACCGCCAGCAAGCCTTACCCCGGTCATTGTCCCTATTCATCGGCAATGTGAGCGCCGCCCGTTTCGGCAAACGCCGGCTCGAAAATCAAGTTGACTACAACCGCGTCTGGCCGCACCCGGGATTCAGCCATGACTCCCTGGAAAGCAAAATGATGCAACAGGTGGTGGATGAAATGCGCCACCGCAAGGTGTTTGTGAGCATCGATATCCACAACAACACGGGCCTTAATCCCCACTACGGTTGCGTCAACCGCCTGGATCATAAATTTTTTCATTTAGCGACTTTATTCAGCCGCACGGTGATTTATTTTATCCTCCCGAAAGGCGTGCAATCCCAGGCCATGGCTCAACTGTGCCCGGCGGTGACGGTGGAATGCGGCCAGCCGTCCAATTTCAGCGGCGTGACCCATGCCTTGCAATACCTAGAGTCTTGTTTGAACCTGGCGGCCCTGCCCGATCATCCCGTGGCCAAGCACGATATGGATTTATTCCATACGGTGGCCACCGTAAAAGTACGCCATGACGTGAGGTTTAGTTTTCACGACCAACACGCCGATTTATTGTTTCGCCAGGACCTGGACCAATACAATTTCAATGAACTGAATACCGGCACCAGCTTCGGTAAGATGCACATCACCGAGCCGCCGTTTTGTGTCAGCAACGAAGCCGGCGAAGAAGTAGTGGATCAATATTTCACCGTGGAAAACGGCGAGGTGAAAACACTCTGCCCGGTCATGCCCTCCATGCTTACCACCCAGGAAGACATTATCCGCAAGGATTGTTTGTGTTATTTGATGGAGCGCTTTCCCTTAGAAGCCCTATAAGCAAGATCCCTGTGTTTCATATAGGGTGACACGCTTATGGAGAGTTTTTTATAGACTGATTGCCGCTACCACTCAGCGACAACCTTACCATCTAATCCAACCAAATTATGTATCGTCGTATTTCCGCACTGTTGTTGGCAAAATTGTTAATTTCAGAATCTAGTTGATCTAGCTCAATACCCCATCAGAAAACAATCTTCATTATGTTGTGAATTTTCAATGTCACGACTTAAATATCAATAACAGCGTGTCTCCTTGGGGGCAACGGTGATTGTCGGGTTGGTTTTTTGGCGGATGAAGCTACGCTGCCATTAAACGATAAAAAATTTGCAGTCACACGAATAATGAAAACTTATATTTCAGGCGGATCACTAATGCAACGGGAGGCGTTACGTGGAAACAACGTTAACAGAACAGAAATATAACTTCGAAATCGTAAAGTGGTTTTCCGTGGTGTCGGTGGTGTATTTTCTGGTCGGCACACTGGTCGGAGTATACATCGCCGCGGAATTGGCCTGGCCGGCGCTTAACCTGAATATCGCGGAACTGACGTTCGGCCGACTGCGGCCGTTGCATACCAATGCGGTAATTTTCGCCTTCGGTGGATGTGTATTAATGGCCACGGCGTTTTACAGTGTGCAGCGCACTTGCGGGGTACGGCTTTGGAGTGACAAACTGGCCTGGTTCGTATTTTGGGGCTGGAACCTGATCATTGTGTTGGCGGTGATTACTTTACCGCTGGGATTAACCCAGGGCAAAGAATACGCCGAACTGGAATGGCCTATCGACATATTGATCGCCGTGGTGTGGCTGGCATTTTCCTTCAACTTTATTATGACCCTCGCCAACCGCAAATCTTCCCACATTTATGTATCCAACTGGTTTTACCTCGCCATGATGGTAATGATCACGTATCTGCACGTGGTCAACAGTCTGGCGATACCCGTGGGGCTGTTTAAGTCGTATTCGATTTTTTCCAGTGTGCAAGATGCCATGATTCAGTGGTGGTGGGGTCATAACGCCGTGGGCTTTTACCTCACCGCAGGATTCCTGGGCATTATGTATTACTTCGTGCCCAAACAAGCCGACCGACCCATCTTCTCTTATCGCCTATCGGTATTGCACTTCTGGGCGTTGACTTTTGGTTACGTATGGCTGGGCTCGCACCATTTACAATACACCGCATTACCGGACTGGGCCGGCTCACTGGGTGCCGCCATATCGTTTGCCATGATCGTGCCGTCCTGGGGCGGTGCGGTGAACGGCATGATGACCTTAAGCGGTGCCTGGGACAAACTGCGCAGCGATTATGTGTTGCGGTTTTTGATTATGTCATTGGCGTTTTACGCCATGTCCACTTTCGAAGGGCCGGTGATGTCACTGAAAGTGGTCAACGCCTTGTCCCATTATACGGACTGGACCATTGGTCATGTGCATTCCGGCGCCTTGGGCTGGGTTGGCATGATCGCCGCCGGCGCGCTCTACCATCTGGTACCGCGACTTTGGAACACCGAAATGCATTCCAGCAAGCTGGTGAATATGCATTTCTGGTTGGCCACTATCGGCATTGTGATTTACATTGTCGCCATGTGGATTTCCGGCATCATGCAAGGTTTGATGTGGCGGGATTATGATGAGTTCGGCACGTTATCGTATACGTTTGCCGAATCGGTGGCTGCCATGCACCCGTATTATGTTCTGCGCACCGTAGGCGGTTTCATATACACCGTAGGCGTGGCGGTGATGCTGTACAACGTGGTGATGACCATCCGTCAGGCGGGCTCGATTCCAAGCGGCGCCGCTGAACCGGCAAAAGCCTAAGGGGAAAGGGGATTAACATGGCAGATAAAATCTACTCCACCAAATTGCAGGACAAGTTAGAGCGTAATGTCTGGGCGTTATTGATCATGTTAATGGTATTGCTATCCATTGGCGGCATTGTGGAAATCGTACCGCTGTATTACCTGGACGACACCATGGAACACAACGCCCGGCCGGAAATCTTATGGCAACGCGGCGAAGGCCAGACATTGGCGGACTGGAAGCCCGGCGACGGCATCCGGCCTTATACCGCTCTGGAGCTGAGCGGGAGGGATGTGTATGTTCGCGAGGGCTGTTATTTGTGCCATTCGCAGATGATCCGGCCGTTTCGTGACGAAAAAGAACGCTACGGCCATTATTCACTGGCCTCGGAATCCATTTACGATCATCCGTTTCAGTGGGGTTCCAAACGCACCGGCCCGGACTTGGCGCGGGTGGGCGGCAAATACTCGGATGAATGGCATGTGAAACATTTGCTCGATCCGCGGTCGGTGGTGCCCGAGTCGGTGATGCCTAACTATCCCTGGTTGCAAAAGGCCGAACTGGACCCCGACACCGTGACCCGCCGCATGCAAGCCATGCAGACCCTGGGGGTACCGTACAGCGAGCAAGACATTCAAGCCGCGGCGGCGCAGGTGCAAGGCAAGACCGAGATGGACGCCACCGTGGCGTATATGCAGGTGTTAGGCACCATGGCGAAACTGGATTACGGAGTGGTGTATCGTGAGTGACTACTTTTTCACTGACTGGGGAGCCATGACGCTGCAGGACTGGCTGGGTTTGATCGTCACCATTGTGGTGTTTTTGCTCATGATCGGCCTGTATGTGTATGTATTTCATCCGGCCAACAAAGAAAAACTGGAGGCCCAGCGCTACATTCCCCTGGATGAAGACTTCACGCATGACGATCAAAAAGACTTACCTATAAAGAACGGAGCGGAGGTGCGGAAATGAACGATAAAAACAATCCTGCCCAGAGTCCAGACACCGGCCATGTGTGGGACGGTAACCTGAGGGAACTCACCAACCAGCCACCGCGCTGGTGGATGATAACGCTGTATCTCAGCGGCATATTTATGGTGGTGTATTTTATCCTGTATCCCTCCATCCCCCTGGTCAACGACTCCACTGAAGGCGTTCTCGGCTGGACCCAGATGAAGCGCATGCAGGAGAGTGTCGAGAAAATCCAGGCCATCCGTGCGCCCTATGAAAATAAAATTAAAGACCTGTCCGCTGCCGCGATTCTCGCGGACCAGGACTTGTCCACTTACACCGTGCGATCGGCAAAAGTGTTATTCGGTGATCGTTGCTCGCCCTGCCACGGCGGCGGTGGTGCCGGCAACCCGGGCTATCCGGTATTGGCGGACGACAACTGGCTGTACGGCGGTAGCATAGAGACCATCCAGCAGTCGATTAGCAACGGCCGCGCCGGCATGATGCCGGCGTTCGGCGCCATGATGAACGAACAACAACTCAGCGATCTGGCCCAGCATGTATTAGCCATGGCCAAAGGCGAAGAACATGCGCCCGGCAAGGAGTTATTCACGTCCATGGGTTGCGGTGGCTGTCATGGAGCACAAGGCGAAGGTATGCAAATGATGGGCGCGCCCAATTTGACCGATGCCATTTGGCGGTTCGTGCCCGCCAACGAAGAAAGCGTGAAATACACCATTGCTCATGGCGTGAACGCTTCAGGCGTTGAGCAGACCCGCCAGGCCAGGATGCCCAGTTTTCAAGATCAGTTGAGTGAAACGGACATCAAGAAGCTGGCGGTGTATGTGTATAAATTAGGTGGCGGACAGTAAAGATATCATTAGCCACGCAAACACGAAGGACACGAAGGGTGAAGTCATTCCCAAAGTCCACCGCAGGAACGCGCACAATGCGCTTTAACTGTTTATGTCTTAGTGCCCTTCGTGGTGAATAATTAGTTCGGTTAACACAGGAGATAGATTATGGATGCAGTGGTCATTGGCTCTATACTCGCCGTAGGTATTACCATCGTCATAGTAATCTTTTTGGCCATTCGTATTGGCTATCTCATTAAACATACCCATTCCGAAGACCAATAAAGTAAGCGTTTAACCGTTCCTCAGCGAATAATGAATTACAGAAGTTCTCGACACCAAAACCTTCCCACCAAACCCACGTAGCAGTAACGGTAACCAGTCGTATGAATGAACAAACCAAACCAGTGGATCTGCAGGCACTGGAGGATTTATACCACGAAGCGGACTACTGGCATGTCAACACCGGCGATCAAACCATTCACGCCAAACGCATGGCCGGCCGTTACCGCACCATCAAATGGTTCAGCGCTATGGTGTGGCTGGCGTTTTTTCTCGGTCCCTATCTGCGTTGGGGCGACCGCCAGGCGATTGTGTTCGATATCCCCGGGCGCCAGTTTCATATTTTCGACATTACTATCCTGCCGCAGGATGTATGGATGCTGGCGCTGGTGTTGTTGTTCTTTGCCTTGTTGCTGGCGGCAGTAACCTCGCTGGCCGGACGGGTGTATTGCGGGTATTTTTGTTTCCAGACAGTGTGGACCGACGTGTTCACCTGGATTGAAGAAAAACTGGAAGGTGCGCCCAATAAACGCGTCAAACTGGATCAAGCGCCGTGGACGTTGTATAAAGCCCGCATCAAAATCACCAAGCACGTGCTCTTTATATTGATTGGACTGTTGACCGGCATCAGTTTCACACTGTGGTTTGCCGATGCGTATGAATTGTGGGGCGACTATTTGACCTTGCAAGCACCGGCCATGGCCTGGGGCACGGTGGCTGTGTTTACGTTTTTCACTTATTTGTTCGCCGGTTTTATGCGCGAGCAAGTGTGTTTCTGGTTATGCCCTTACGCGCGCATCCAAGGGGTGATGGTGGACCGGGAAACCATCTTGCCCACCTACGATTTTGCCCGCGGCGAACCCCGCGGCAAGCTGAAAAAAGGCGAGGAACAGAATTTAGGCGACTGCATAGACTGCAAACAATGCGTGGCGGTATGTCCCACCGGCATCGATATCCGCCGCGGCCAACAAGAGGGTTGCATCACCTGCGCTCTGTGCCTGGATGCCTGCGACGCCGTCATGGACAAGGTCAACCGCCCCCGCGGCCTGATTCGCTATGCCTCACTGGCGGAAATCGAAGGCGAGCCCAGCCATCCGTTGTTAAAACGACCACGGGTATTGGTGTATGTGGGCATTATGCTGGCGGCCATCGGCGGTATTGTTTATGGTTTGACCACACTCGCTTCGTTGGAATTAAAAGTGTTGCACGAACGCCAGCCGTTGTACGTCATGCAAAGCGACGGTTCGGTGCAAAACAAATACGAACTCAAAATACTCAATAAGACCGAACACGACATGCAAGTGACGCTGAAAGTCAGCGGTCATGACGCCTTGCACGTCAGTGGCGTTGAAGAACCCTTAGCGGTGCCCGCGGGCCGGGTATCGGCGTACACCATTTTCGTGCGTATCCCCGGTGAGCAATTGACCGCGGAGCGAATCCCGTTGACAATTAAAGTCATCGATACCGATAACGCGGAATTTAGCGCCGAATACAACAGTATGTTTTTCGGGCCGGCACAATGACACGTTACATAGGACACATTATGAACATCAACCAAACCCTAACCCATCTGCGTCAAAAATATTCCCAATCCAATCCACAAGCCATGCGCAATCCCTGGGTCATCGGCTGGCTGGCCGTGGTGGTGGTTTTTCTCGCGGTGAACCTCATGTTTTTTATCGTCGCCTGGGTGAGCAGCCCGGGACTGGTGGTGCAGGATTATTACGAACAAGGCCGTCAGTACGAGAAAAACGCCCTGAAAATCATGGCCGCCCAGAATCAGTTAAACTGGGAAACCCGCCTGGAGATTCCGCAAACCATCGTGCGCAACAGTGCCGATGTGTATCGCTTCAGCGCCGTGGATTCGCGCGGTTTACCCATCAAAGGCGCCCGAGTGAATTTGTTTGCCTACCGGCCGTCGGATGCGGCGGCGGATTTTGCTACGTCATTGCGGGAAATCGCCCCGGGCTTGTATCAGGCGGACATCGGTTTTACTTTGCCGGGCGTATGGGATTTGCAAGTCAAAGCCCAGCGCGATGAGGACGTGTACCAGATGTCACATCGCGTGTCGGTGTTAAAAACCGCGCTCACTGAATAAATCCAAGCGTACTGTCTCCCAGCTAAATCTGGCATCGTGAGTAGCGCCCAACCCCTCGCCATCGACACAACCTCTAACGCACAAGCCACCGCGGGGTGTTTTCACTGTGGCCTGCCGGTGCCGCGCAATCAAAAGTTCGAGCAACCCATAGATGGGGTACTGCGACAGTTCTGCTGCCCGGCCTGTCAAATGGTGTGCAACACCATCTATGATGCCGGCTTGCAGGGATTCTATGACCGCACCCCGCAAGGCACGCCGCTGGCGCCACCGCCGGAACCGCCTGAAGACCTGGCACTGTATGACCTTGACGAAGTGCAAGCCGAGTTCGTGCCTAGTCTGGACAATGAACGGGAAATTCATTTGCTGGTGGAAGGCATACATTGCGCCGCCTGTATCTGGTTGATTGAACGTGCCCTGGGGCGAACCCCAGGCGTGTTAGCCGTACAAGTCAATCTTTCCAACAAACGACTTAAGCTGCGCTGGGACAACCGGCACATCAAACTCTCCCAGGTCATGAGCCAGCTGGCGGACATCGGTTACGCCGCCGTGCCTTACGATCCGGAAGTGGCCGAAGGGCGCATCAAAAAACAAAACCGCGCGATGTTGTTCCGCATGGCGTTTGCCGGCTTCGCCATGATGAATTTGTTGTGGGTGTCGGTGGCGTTGTACAGCGGCGCCGCGGCCAGCGAGTTTCGCAGCTTATTTCAATGGATAGGGTTTGCGCTGGCCACGCCAACGCTGTTTTATTCCGGCTACCCGTTTTTGCGCGGCGCCTGGACCGGCTTACGGCGAATGCACTTGACCATGGATTTGCCCATTGCCATCGGCGCGCTGACCACGTATGGCTATTCGCTGTATATCACCTTGTCGCAGAGCGCGATGGGCGAAGTGTATTACGACACAGTGGTCAATTTCATGTTCGTGATATTGGTGGGGCGTTACCTGGAAGCCATGTCCAAACGCCAGGCCATCTCATCCACCCAACGATTACTGGATTTGCAACCGCGGGGGGCGACTGTATTGCGTGACGGCGAAACCGTGTTGCTGCCCATAAGAGCCGTTGCGCTCGGAGAACGGGTGCTGGTCAGGCCCGGCGATAAGATACCCGTTGACGGTGAAGTTGTGGAAGGCCGCAGCAAGGTCAATGAAGCCATGCTCAGCGGCGAGGCCCATCCCGTCAGCAAACAGCCGGGTGATAGAGTTTCCGCGGGCACGATTAACCTAGACAGCGCGTTAACGATAAGCGTCACCGGCACCTTAAAAGATACCGCCTTGGGACGCATTATCCATCTGGTGGAGGAAGCCCAGGCCTCCAAAGCGCCTATTCAATGCGTGGCCGACCGCATCGTACCGTGGTTTGTGGCAGCGACACTGATGTTATCTGCCATAACCTTTATCTGGTGGCTAAGCAGCGACTTCGAACGAGCGTTAATGGCGGCCACCGCCGTGTTAATCATTACCTGCCCGTGCGCCTTCGGGCTGGCCACCCCCATGGCCATTGCCTCGGCATCGGGTTTGGGTGCGCGCCATGGCATATTGATTAAAAACGGCGCCGTCCTGGAAACCCTTTCGCACATCAACCACTTTGTATTCGACAAAACCGGCACGTTAACGCAAGGGCAAATGCAAGTGAGCGAAGTGCTTACCGATTCCCGTCACAATGAAAACCAGTTGCTGGAGCGGGTGGCTGCGGTGGAGCGCTATTCCGAACACAGCATAGCCAAAGCCATCGCCGCGGCAGCCAAGGCCAAAAACCTGTTGGTTCCGGCAGCGCAGGAAAACCACAACCTACCCGGTTACGGCGTAAAAGGCACGGTCAACGGTACGCAGGTAGTGGCCGGTACCGTGAAATGGTTGCGCGAACATGATATCGAGCTAAACGCGGATTTTGTGCGCACGGCAGAGCACTGGGAAACACAAGGCCGTACCTGCGTACACGTTGGCATCGCTGGTTGCCATGCCGGCCTGATCAGTATCGCCGACCAACTGCGCGACGACGCCAATGCACTGGTGCGCGACTTGCGCGCCGCCGGCGTGCGCCTGACCTTGCTAAGCGGTGACCGCCGCGCGGTGGCCGAAACCGTTGCCCGGCAACTGGGCGGCATGGAAGTGATCGCCGAAGTATTGCCGGAAGACAAAGACAAGGTGATTCGCCAATTACAGCAACACGGGGCTCAAGTGGCCATGGTGGGCGACGGCGTCAACGACGCGCCGGCGTTGATTCGCGCCAACGTGGGCATCGCCCTGGGTTCGGGCACGGACGTGTCGGGCGACAGCGCCGATATTGTACTCATGAGCAATGAGTTGCACAAAGTCAGCCTGGCCAGCCAATTGTCCCGGAGAACACTACGTACCATCCGCCAGAACATAGCCATATCCATTACCTACAATATCGTCATGGTACCGTTGGCCATGGCCGCGTTCATCACGCCCTTGGTGGCGGCCATCTCCATGCCCATTAGCTCGTTGTTAGTCATCGGCAATGCGGCGCGCATCCGCACTATGTTCAAGAAGGAGGACCGGCATTGGAAGTAATCTACATGCTCATTCCCGGCATGATCTTCCTCGGCCTGGTGATGGTCGGCGTATTGGTATGGGCGGTAAAAAGCGGCCAATACGATGACCTGGAAGGCGATGCCCATCGTATATTGATGGATGAGGATGATCCTCTTTTGCCTGGACAAAAGCCAACCGACCCGAAGAAAGAACCCGGTAAAAACTGGCCAGATGCGGATGATGATCTTAACGCTTAACCGCCAAGACGCGACGCGGTATTAATACGTTTGAAACCCTGGTTTTTCGGGTGAATTTGCTTCGATATGCTTTTCTCACAATTTCATCATATTTCATAAGATCTGGATTTTCTTTCTCCAAATTCTTATATTCATCTTCAAGTCCAATCTATCATTCAGCCAAGTCGTAGTTTGCTCACGACATCGCTTATCGTCATGAGAATCATCATGAGAATCATTGTGTAAAAGCATGTTCCTATGCTTCCAACCAGCCGACCCCTTTTCGAACCAGCCATTTCCTCATTTCTTCGATCGTAAAGAGAATAAACGGGGCGATAATAAACAGCACCCAGACTGACGGGGCCAATGCCGAGGTTGAAAACACGTGCTGTAACCCCGGTGTATAGATAATGGTGATAATAAACACCAACTCCACACCTATACCGATCAAAATCCAGTAATTAAGACGTGTCAGATAAGGCCATGCGCTCATACGGTTAGTGCGACAGGCCATCACATTCCCTATCTGCGAGAAAATAATTGTTGCAAGAAAGGCCGCAGTGGCCTGACCGTAGAGTGGAAGGGATGTCTCCAGATCTTGCCCCCATTCCCACCCCCCAGCGTAGAGCACGGTAAAAAAGGAAACAAACGATAAGGCCGCCTCAACCGGACCGATGATGGCGTAACTGCGCACAAAGGTGCGGAAACTCACCAGCCGTTCATCGCGACGCCGAGGTGGTCGGCGCATGATGTCTGCCTCCGGTGGTTCATTGCCCAGCCCTATCGCCGGCAGGATATCGGTAATGAGGTCGATGGCCAGGATTTGCACCACGGTGATCGGCAGTGGAATCGGCAACAGGACATAGGCGATAAATGGCAGTATCTCCGGGATATTGCTGGTGAGGATATAGGTAATGAATTTTTTAATATTGTCGTAGACCGTACGGCCTTCCTCGATGGCCTTGATAATGGTGGCGAAATTATCGTCCAGCAGGATAATGTCCGAGGCTTCCTTGGCGACATCGGTACCACGCTTTCCCATGGCAATGCCGATATCCGCACGTTTGAGAGAAGGGGCATCGTTGACGCCGTCCCCCGTTACCGCTACGACCTCATCCATTTCCTTGAGTGCTTCCACGATTGCCAGCTTTTGCTCGGGTGCTATGCGCGCAAAAACCACTTCGCCACTTCGCAATTCCTCGACCAACTCTTCGCTGTCCATCGCTTGTAGTTGTTCACCCTCAATCACCTTCGGTGCCGTGACGATGCCCAGCTTGCGCGCGATGTAGCTAACGGTTTCACCCTTATCGCCGCTCATCACAATAATGCGTATGCCGGCGCTTTTACAGGCGGCCACTGCCGCCGGCACTTCGGGACGCGGCGGATCCACCATCGCCACCAAGCCGACAAAAACCAGGTCTTCAACCTCGGCATCGGCCTGCGCAACCACGCGATAGGCCAGCGCCAATACCCGTAACCCCTGGGCTGCATAGTAATGTGCTTGCTCATTGAGGAACTGCTGCTCAGCTTCATGCAACGGTCTCACCAGACCTTCGTGGTGGATGTGCGTGCAACGTTCAATAATCACATCCGATGCGCCCTTGGCGGTCAAATAACACGTCCCGCCCTGGGTACGGTATGTCATGCTCATATACCGCGATTCAGCATCAAAGGGACGGCTGTGCTGCAGTTCAAAACGGGCCCGGGTTTGCTCAAAGCCGCCATAGTGATCACTGAACTGTGCCATGGCGATCTCGGTAGGATCACCGTGAAAATGATTATTTGCCGCATGTTGGTTATTAGTGGATATCACATCATTGCACAGCGTCATGATTTCCATTGCGGGCCGCACTGCCGCGTTTCGCCCAATTTCATCAAGATGCTCAGCATCGACTTCCTGCATATCGAGATAAAGCTTCTCCACATGCAGGCTGTTACGGGTCAAGGTACCGGTCTTGTCAGTGCAAATCACCGTGGTACTACCCAGGGTTTCCACTGAGAGAATGTGTTTGATGACCGCATTATTTTTTCCCATCCGCACGGATGCCTGGGTCAAGGCCAGGGTGACTGTCGGTAATAAACCTTCCGGCACGTTGGCGACAATAATGCCAATGGCAAAGATCAGGTTGGTCCAGAAAGTATTGCCAATGGCAAAGCCAATGAGAAAAAACAGCAGACCGATTCCCAGCGCAAGATAAGTGATCTTGCGCACGAAATTCTGCAACTCCAACTGCATGGGTGTGAGGTCGCGTTCAACGGATTGCGACAGCTCTGAGATAGAACCCAGGCTGGTAGACCTTCCAGTGTGCGTCACCAGCACACGTCCATTGCCTTTCAATACAGTCGCACCGGAGCGGGCCAGCGAGTTCTCCTCAACGATTTCGCCTAGCCCGCCCCGGCTCACCGGTTCCGACTCTCCGGTTAATATCGACTCGTCCAGCAGCAACTGGGCTGCCTCGATAATCACCCCGTCCGCGGGTATCTTGTCGCCTTCCTGGATGTAGAGAATATCCCCCGGTACCACTTCCTTGGCATCGAGCAGCACTTTGTCGCCGTCACGCAGCAGTGCCACTTCCTTGGGTATGTAATCCAGGAAGGAAAGCATCAGCTGCTCGACTTTATAGTTTTGCACAAACGATACGACGGCGTTCAGCACCACGACCACCAACAATGCCGCACCAATAAGCTCATACCCCTCATTCGGGCTTAGGTGATTGGCAAAGAAAGCCAGCAATGCCGCCGCCATCAGCAACAGGGGGAAGAGCTCCTTGAACTCCTCCAGAAGCATCAACCAGGGTGAACGGGCGCGGTGAAATTCGATTTGATTCTTGCCGAAGCGCTGCAACCGAGTTTTGGCCTCGACACTGGATAGACCTGCATCCGAAACCTGTAACGTGCGAAACAACGCCTCCCGGCTTATGCCGAGCAGATCAGTGCGTGATTCAAACTCCATCGTCTGTGGTTTCTTTGATGCTGATCGACTCATTTATTTATACCCGACATACCACAAACTACGAACTACGAACTACGAAAACAGCTCTAATTTTTTCCTGGGCTATCGCGATAGATGTTCCGGTCAAGTAATTTAATGTAGAACACTTTACCTAAAGACAAGTATAGATCGTAAGGAGTAATCAAGGCATCAGCCTTCCCATTTGGCACTCATTTAAGGTATTGTCCTAATTTTCGAGTGTCTGTCAAACTGGGGGAGCTAGACATTTTTATAAAAACAAAAATTGACTCTTTATATAAACAATTGCGTCAACACACTAAAAATTAGTGGGCCGCAGCTAACATGGAGGTTATTTTATGACACAAAATCAAGAAATCATTGTCATTGGTTCCGGTATAGGCGGATTAGTGAGTGCCGCAGCACTTTCTAAATACGGGTATAAAGTATTAGTTCTAGAGCAACACAATGTACCCGGAGGATTTACACACACTTTCAGCCGCAATTATTACAGATGGGACATTGGTGTACATTATTTGGGACAAATGGGGCCAGGCGG
>JAJDNG010000183.1 GCA_022340845.1 Gammaproteobacteria bacterium
GTTACTGTTGATGCTTGGATTGTTTCACCTTGCGACGGCAGGGACTGCCCAGGCGCAAAGCGTGGTTTTCAGCAGTTCTGAATACCAAACCACTGTGGTGGAATTGTTTACTTCGGAAGGCTGCAGCAGTTGCCCGCCCGCCGATCGCTGGCTGAGCCGCTTGAAAAACGATCCGGGGTTGTGGAAACACATCATCCCGCTGGCGTTTCATGTGGATTATTGGAACTACCTGGGCTGGCGCGATCCTTTATCCAACCCGCAGTACTCCCGCCGGCAGCGCCATTACGCCCAACTGGGTCACGCCCGCTCTGTGTATACGCCAGGATTCTTCACCAATGGCCGGGAATGGCGCGGTTGGTTTAAAAATCCGCAGCTGGGTCATACCGCGGCGCAACAAACCGGTACTTTGACAGTAACGCTGGATCCGCAGGCGCTCTCAGCCACTTACCGGCAAAGCGGATCGACCAAGGCCAGCCAGGTGCCCCTGCAACTGCATGTGGCAGTATTGGGCTTTGATATCCTCTCCAGTGTCACCCGAGGTGAAAACAATGGTAAAACCTTACACCACGATTTTGTGGTATTGGCGCACTATAGCGCTAATCCCAGTGATCAGGATAGCCAAAGTAAGCCACCGGAGGAACACCGCTGGCAATTCAAGCGGGACTCACTGGATCTGGCACAGGAGCATGCCCGGGCGTTGGCCGTCTGGGTGAGCCAAGCCGGCGATCCTACGCCACTGCAGGCGACAGGGGGCTGGCTGAATCCGCAGCAGTTGAATTAAATTACCGGCGCCGATACAAAATCACGCCAGCTGGTCGTTAGCGACGTAATAACGCGGGTCCTCCAGCACATTCACTTCCACCAGGTCACCGGCTTTTTTCAGCAATTGCCGGCAATCCGAACTCAAATGCCGTAAGTGCAAGGTTTTACCGGCCTGGATGTACTTGTCCGCCAGGTTATCGATGGCTTCTATGGCGGAATGGTCCGCCACCCGCGAGTTTTGAAACTCGATAATCACGTCGTCAGGATCATTTTCTGTATCGAACAACTCCATAAAGTTTTTCACTGAGCCGAAAAATAACGGTCCGTTGAGTTCGTACACCCGCGAGCCGTTGTCATCCAAATAGGTTTTTACATTGATGTGTCTGGCATGCTCCCAGGCGAACGCCAGCGCCGACACAATCACTCCAACGATTACAGCAATAGCCAAATCCGTCACTACTGTCACCCCAGAAACCAATATCAGCACAAACGCGTCGGTGCGCGGAATCTTGCCCATAATGCGCAGGCTGGACCATTCGAATGTGCCCATGACCACAATAAACATCACTCCCACCAACGCCGCCATGGGGATGATCTCAATCAGATCCGAAGCGAATAAAATAAATGCCAATAAAAACAACGCCGCGGCAATCCCCGATAAACGCTGCCGGCCACCGGAGTTGATGTTAATCATGCTTTGCCCAATCATGGCGCAACCGCCCATGCCGCCGAATAACCCCGTGGTGGTATTGGCGATGCCCTGGCCTACGCATTCCCGATTGCTCCGGCCGCGGGTATTGGTGACATCATCGATTAAACTCAAGGTCAACAACGATTCGATCAAACCTATGGCGGCCAGGATGACTGCATAGGGAAAAATGATCATTAACGTCTCCAGGGACAACGGCACGGCGGGAAGGTGAAATGAAGGCAAGCCGCCTTCAATAGATGCCAAATCCCCCACGGTTTTGGTGTCGATATTAAAACCAATGACCAGCAGCGACACCGCAATGATGGCTGCCAGGGAAGCCGGAAATGCGGTGGTGATTTTGGGGAGGAAATGGATAATGGCCATGGTTAACGCGATCAGACCCAATAATATCCATAACTTCTCGCCACTCATCCATTGAGTGCTTCCATCCGCCGCAGCGATTTGAAAATGCTGCAACTGCGCCAGGAAAATCACTATCGCCAGGCCGTTCACAAATCCCAACATGACCGGATATGGCACAATGCGAATATACTTTCCCAGCCGCAACAACCCCGCGCTGATCTGAATGAGGCCGGTTAACACCACCGTGGCAAACAAATATTCCACACCGTGATCGGCTACCAAAGCCACCATCACCACGGCCATGGCACCGGTAGCGCCGGAAATCATTCCCGGGCGCCCGCCAAAAATCGCCGCCAACAAACCCACCATGAACGCGGCGTACAAGCCCACCAAGGGCTCGACGCCGGCCACAAATGCAAATGCCACTGCTTCGGGCACCAGCGCCAACGCCACGGTAAGCCCGGAAAGAATTTCATTTTGAAAACACGCGCGGCTTTTACAACCCAACTGAAACATTAATAACCCCTAAATCTTTGACGTAAAAAACAAAAAGTGGACTGAAAGCCCACTTTAATAATAAACAATTCACAATTTGATATATAAAACCCGTCATTATAAATAAGAATATGCTTATTAACCAATTTTAATTGATATTGGTATTTACTATCCCCATATGCTTGACTAAAATACTCAACAATTATTTTCAATTTTACTTAGAGGTGACTATGCAAGCAGAAATTAATGGCAAAGTGGTCCAGCTCAGCGAAGCCGGCTGGCTGGAGAATCTGGACGAATGGAGCGAAGAACTGGCGGTGGAAATCGCGAAAAATGAAAAAATTCCCGAGTTGACCCCGGAGCATTGGGACATCATCAACACCGCGCGGGAGTATTTCCTGGATAATGGCGTCGTGGCAGAACCGCGGACGTTTTCCAAAATCATGAAAAAACAATTTGGCCCGGATCGCAGCGATCAAAAATACATTTATTCCTTGTTTCCCACGGGCTTGATTAAATGCGCCAATAAAGTGGCGGGATTACCACGACCCAAGGGATGTAGTTGATATCTGCAGGCAGTAGTTGAAATTACACTAGTTGGTATTGTGGTGAAGCGCCGACAAATTTTGTTGGGACATGCTTAACTTTTACACGGCATCATCTATGCTTTAATAAGATTCGGGTATCGCAGTGTGATCAACGGGAACATGCCGTTTTCCCGGGGGTCGAATTGGTAACGTTCGTTTTTAAGTTCATGGATTTTACGGCATCCGCGTAGAATTCAATTATCAACGGATCCAATTAATGGGCTCATTATTTGGACACATTTGGAGAATCACCAATGAAAAAACTCATTCCATTAGTTGCCGTATCATCAATTGCGCTTTTCTCCACCGCGGCATTGGCCGGCGGTGCCAACTGCGACTCCATGAAAGGACACGGTCAAAAAGACATGTCCGCTGAAGCATGGCAGGAATTCAAAGACAATCATGCCTGGATTTTTTCCGAAGACTCCAAAGACATGGAAAAGTCCGCTGTACCAAACGATGAGTCCATTAAGAGAATTCCTGTGAAGACATCCTCAGACCTGGTGGAAATTTAATCGCGTTAGTGCTCGCCACAACATCAAAACAGAAAAAAGGGCGTTAGCCCTTTTTTCTTGCCTATAGAATTAATTGGTTGCTCACTGGTTCGAGTCGCATAACAACTTTATTTACCGCGAATACACCAAACATCTTTAATAAGTTAACAAAAAGCCGTAGGCCCCCGGTTCACGCTAGTGCAGTACATCGCTGGTTACTCTCAGTTGCTTATATGCTTATTACGTTTCCCTATTTACCTAATCAAAACCATTTCATCATTTTGTGAAATTATTCCCATACAGGTCTGGCTGCAACTTAGCCAAGCGATAATCATGCATAGTTTTTTACGACCTCGAAATGTTTTTCATTGCTCCTCAAAATAATTAAGTGCTATATTGCTCTAAGTTGCAGCAAGCAACTTATTATAACTGTACGTTATAAATCAAAATTAATACATTTCAGTTCACAAACGTTTTCCGTATTTTACATTTATAAACTAATTAGGTTCATGGGGGGAAAAACATGCCTATACA
>JAJDNG010000199.1 GCA_022340845.1 Gammaproteobacteria bacterium
AGGCAAAAAAAGGAACTGGATGAATTTATCAAGGGCTCCGACTACGACAACCTGGATTTGCTGCCGGCGGACTTCTCCTACCGCAACATGGATTTAGTCCTGGAAGACAGCAAAAAACCCTTACGCCGCCTGCATAAACTGCTCAAACCCTTGGCGGACGAATACGATATTTTATTTTTAGACTGCCCTCCCAGCATCTCCTTGGTGTCCGAAAACGTCTTTAATGCGGCGCACGCCTTGCTCATTCCCACCATACCCACAGTATTATCCCTACGCACCCTGCAACAAATTGAAGATTTTTTCGCCAAAGAACATTTGAATTTAAACCGCCTAATGCCTTTTTTCTCCATGGTGGACATGCGTAAAAGCCTGCACAAAGACATCGTGGAAAATCCGCCGCACAGCCAGGTACCGTTTCTGCAACACTACATACCTTATGCATCGGAAGTGGAACAGATGGGCGTGCACCGCGCCGCCGTCAGTGACTATGCCGCCAAAAGCCGCTCAGCCACGGCGTATCAACAATTATGGCAAGAGATTAAGTCTCGAGTCGGTGTGTAAATTCGGTTTAAAACCAATCCCGTATCGTCTCACTACGGCTGCTAACAACCTGTCCGGTGTTGGACACGGCGAAGATTTTGATAAATACCCTGTCGGCGCCAATCGCTTCGTTTAAAGTGGAACAATCCACCGCAAAACTGCGTTTCACCGGCATGGGCTCGGTAACCGAGATCACGTGGGCATCATAAGCGGTATCGCCGATGTGTTTGTCGTATAACAAGTCATCGCCAAAAAGTACCACCGAAATATTAAACGACTCGTGATGATCGAATTCCTCTTCATCGATGCGCAGGAAATAAGAATAATCAATACTGCAGATATGACCTGTGGGATAAGAGGTTCTGGTAATACTGTAAGTGATTGAGTCTATGGAAGCCATGTAATGAACCTCGGATTTACAAATTGACTAAGCGGTGCGCTGTTTTTGTTTGTTGACGCGCAGTGCTGCCGCGTAGGCTTTTTGCGCCCACACATTCATGTTCTCCATGTCTTCCAGGACATCGTCTGGCGCAGAATAATATGACATTTTGCATTGCGCGCCGTTTTTTGCGTAGCTGAAGGGTGCCAAGCCTAATTCAATAAAATCGTTTTTTATGAGCTCATCCGCTTTAAAGTACAATGTGTCATCAGCCACCAACGCAAACATCACTCCATCGGCGTAAAGACCGTACCCCCCAAACATGGGTTTAGCAACAACATAGCCAAACAGCTGAAGCATCTCGAGAATAAATTCAACAAATTCGTTGCTCTTACCCATGCCCCTACCTCCTGCTACGTCGTGAGTGGTTTGGTCACTGTTGCGCGTTAATGTAAAACATCCTTTCCCATCCTACAAGCCGTTTTTCGATCTATCGGTAAAATCACAACCGTAAAAAATCAGAAGCACCTTATACAAACAGTGTTTTCTGAAACAGTGTTTTTGAACCAGAGCTTCAGAACCAGAGCTTCAGAACCAGAGTTTCAAAACCAGAATTTCAAAACCAGAATTTCAAAAACAATGTTCTATGCGCATAAAATTATTGGCTGTCTTTATCTCAACACTGGGCAATATTGAATGGCCTGACATGTATTAGCAATTTACATCATGGTGATTTTACGTTTTTTTTACAAACCCTCAAAAATGACCTTGAATTGAGCCGGCTAATTTAGAATATTCTAATGAGATAACGAAGTTATCCACAGCTGACAGTTTTGCGTAACCATTATTGTGAGACGATTAATCATTGATGAGGCCAATGAAGCGATTTGGCAGGATTCTTAAAAAACCAGTGGATCTATATCTGCAGAACCACTGGTTTGGGGAATTATTTTTTGGTGTATATCAAACGTATTACGACTTTTTTCCTTTGGTAGACATCTTTTTCTTTGCCGCTTTCTTGGTAACCGTTTTTTTCTTCGCAGCTTTCTTCTTGGCGGCTTTTTTAAGCGGGGCTTTTTTCTGAGTATTTTTCTTGCTGGCTTTTTTCGTCGCCGTTTTCTTTTTCGCCGCTTTTTTGGCGGCTTTTTTGGCGGCCGTTTTTTTAACCTCAGGCTTGCTGGTGGCGATCACTCTATTTCGTAAAACGTCGAAGCGTTCGCTGATGGTGTCGATAACACGCTCACCCACCGTCTCTATATGGTCTAACGCATTGCGGATCTGCTGTGAGGTTTGCGTTTTGGACACTCTGTCCGCCACGGAAGAGGTGGTATCGGCAATGCCGCCGGCAGCGGATCGTGCCGCTACCGACACTTTATCGGATATGACCTCAAATCCTTCCCTAATTTCCTTGAGCAGTGATTCACCCGCTTTCTCCACTTCATCGACAAGACTCCGAGCCGAACTTTTGGCTGGAGCTTTTTTGGATTGAGCTTTTTTTGTGCGTGATTTTTTAGCCATGGCCAGTTTCCTTGCTATATAGTTAAGGTAAATTTTGTCAAACCATAATATAACCATTTTAATAACACATTGATCTTTAGCAATCTGCACCAGATTTTTTATATCCATTACAAAGCTGACCTGCCCTTCATCGCTTAACGCAGCTATGAAGTCGAAAGTCGCCATAACCAAACCATTATGACCTTCTGGTTGGGTTATCATGGCGCATCGAACATAGAATCAAACACTCAGGAAATGACAACCGAATAGCAAATTTGTCACGTCAACTCCGGTTATTCTTGCCTATGTTCAGATAACACGTAAAATAGATACAGCAATGCGTCCGGCGACAATAACACTGCCAAGAGCGACAAATTCATGGCTGCAACCGCAATACAACCGAAAGAACTGGAAATCCAGGAATTGAAGGACTTGATCTGGGCGCACAGGCGCCTTGAACACCCCTCCTTCGCCGCGCGATTAAGCCATGTGATCGGCTCACCCATCGAGCAAGGTTTCAAACTCCTGCCAAAGAGCTGGTACCAGCGTCTGGATGCTGCCGTTGAAATAAGCATACGCAAGTCATTGGACGTGGCCATAGGCTCTATGAATCACATTACCCCAAAAGCGGCCCATGTGAATTTCCATAAACTCATGGCCGTGGGCGCGGGGGCGGTGGGAGGATTTTTCGGACCCATCACCTTGCTGGCGGAACTGCCGATTATGACCGTGTTGATGCTGCGCGCCATTGC
This sequence comes from Gammaproteobacteria bacterium, assembly GCA_022340845.1. Lineage (GTDB taxonomy): Bacteria > Pseudomonadota > Gammaproteobacteria > SZUA-152 > SZUA-152 > JAJDNG01. The sequence goes on from JAJDNG010000199.1 coordinate 3,169, forward strand.
GGACATCGCCGATGGCGAAGGCGAGGATATGAGCCAACCGGAAGCCAAGCTGGCTTGCATGGAAGTCTTTGCTTTGGGTGGGCGGTCCAAAGAAGACGACGCCGCCGAAGCCGGTTATTACAGCATACGCGCCATGATCAGCTTCCATTTTTCTGCACCAGTCATTCCTGTGGAAAGTTCCCCAGCGGGATTAATTCCCGGCGGTATTGAATTGGTACGTGCCATTGCGGCGCGATTCGGCGTGGTTGTACAAGACAAAGCCGCAGCAAGGATGGTTCCGGTTGCCGGCGCCATCAGCGGCGCATTATTGAATTTACTATTCATGAATCATTTCCAGGATATGGCTCGGGGTCATTTCATTGTTCGCCGCTTGGAAAGAAAATACGGTATCGAATACATTCGCAAAATATATCAACGTATCGGCGACAAAGAATCCGAACACGACAAGGTATACAGCCCGTTGGAAGGCTGGTAAGTCCAACACAGACTATGTGCCCGAACTTACCAATCAATGAAGAAACTGATCGGCGTCAAGACTACACCGAAAGCTCATGTGTTATTTCTCTTAATTCGTATTAGAATTACGAAAAACGTGTTTTTTAGGAAAGCAGGTTAATATAAGCTTTACTTATCGTTTTTGCCTACTGGGAATGATGACTTATGGCGACAGAAGATTTTTTTAAAAGCGGCACCGGCAAAGGCATAGCCATTGGCATAGGCGTGGCTATCCTGGCGCCGCTATTGTTACCCGCAGCGGCCAAGGCCGCCCGACCATTGGCCCGCGCGGCCATAAAATCCGGCATGCTATTATTTGAAAAAGGCCGTGAAACCGCTGCCGAACTGGGCGAAGTGCTGGACGACCTGCTGGCGGAAGCGCAAGCTGAGATCGAAGCCGAACATCACCATGCCGCCGACGTCGAAGAGGTTACTGAAGAAACGGTGGTGGAAACTGTCGTGGAAAATGAAAGTTGAAATTCCTGACAAATAGTTTCCATCACACCCAATGAATTAAATTTTCAGATGAGCGAATCAAAACCATCACCCGGTCATTTAGTCCATTCCGCACCAGGACGCTGTCGCTTTAAAATCCCTGGCAAGCGTCACGACACCGAGTATTTTCAAGATCTCGAGTCGGAATTACAAAACACTGCCGGTATTGAGCGCATTGAAGTCAATCCGTTAACCGCCAGTATGTTGGTTTTTTACGATTCCACTCGACTCCAACTGCAGGATCTAACGGAACAACTGCAATCCACGGAACATTTCGAACTTACGGATGCCGAAACCGTACCTACGCAAACCGTGTGGCAGAGAGCGGCCAGCGGATTGGACAGTGTCGATCAAATGCTGCAAGAAAGCACTGCCGGGCAGATCGACTTTAAATCCCTGTTGTTCATCGTCTTGTTTATTATGGCGATTAGGCAGCTACAGCAAGGCGTAGTATTCAGCGCGGCAGCGACGTTATTCTGGTATGCCTTGCAAACGCTTATAAAAGACAAGAAGGCTTAAGCTTCCGTAGGAGCGTCCCTATGGGGCGCGAACTATTTTACCGCGTTAACCAAGGCAAATCGCGCCCCTTAGGGACGCTCCTACGATGGATCCGTGGTTAACAAAAACTTCCGAAGTTGTATCCCTCTCTTTAAGCTTTAAGCACCTTGGCCTTGTCAGGCTGCTCCCACGGCAACTCAATATCGTTTCTACCCACGTGTCCGTAGGTGGCCAGCTTCTGGTAAAAACTCCCATTCCCATCTTTTGGCAACTGCCGCAAATTAAAATTCGCAACTATAGCCCCGGGCCGGAAATCGATGGCCTGTTTGATTTTGTCCGCGATGTCATCGTCGCTGATGCTTCCGGTGCCAAAGGTTTCCACTTGCACACTCACCGGCTGGGATTGGCCGATGGAATAGCTCAATTGCACTTCACATTGAGTGGCAAGCTCGGCGGCGAGAATATTGACGGCCGCATAGCGGGCTTGATAATTGCCGGTGCGATCGATACGGGTGGGGTCTTTACCGCTTAACGCCGCGCCACTGCGCCGGCAATATTGACCATATAAATCTACGGCGTTTTTGCGGCCCGTCAATCCTGAATGCGTCATAGGGCCACCCTCTACAAACGGGCCTTCGGGATTGATAAAAATATTGGCGGTAGCATCAAAATGAATGTGCTCCCGCTCGATGACGGGTGTAATCACCTGTTGCACGATTTCGTGGCGCATGTCTTTGAAACGGGTATCACTCATTTCTTCGTGGCTGATCAGCATATTAATGCTGTGAATGCGATACGGTTGGAATTTCTTGTATTCTATGGCCACTTGAACCGCAGCATCGGGCTGCAAATACGATAACGCTTTATCAGTTCGAGCCTGCGAAATTGCTCTCGCCAATTGATGCGCTATCCATATGGGCATAGGCATCATTGCATCGGTTTGATTGCAGGCAAAACCGAATACCGTGGCATGGCGGGTCGCGGTGAGTTTCTCCAGTTCTTTACTTGTTAAATTGCGCTCGTCGGCGGTGGAATACAGCCGTTGCGGCAACTCGGTAAAATTCGTCAGTATAGTGCAATCTTCGGCATTGAAGCCCTCACCGGTATAGCCTACCCGCTGCACCACTTGGCGGGCGATTTGCGATATGTCGATGGAGGCCTCGGTGGCAAACCGCGCCGCGATGAATATGACACCGTTGGCCACCGCACATTCGGCCAGAATACGCGAATAAGGGTCGTGCACCAGGAACTGATCGACAATGGCATCACTGATCAAATCGCACATCTTGTCGGGATGCCCATCGGTCACCGATTCGGAGGTAAAGACAAAATCGGATTTCATTGCAACACCTCCCCTGTTTCTGATTGAGCGTTATCCGATGGTGAAGTTTGCTCTCTATCAACATCGTCCATACTGTTTGTATGAGTAGTGATTTCAGTCTGCTCCAGCGCTCGAAGTTGCTTGCGCGCTGTGGTTTCTTTGACGAGTTCATTGATCACCACAGGTGCAACGGCGCCGGCGGCGATAACCAAACCATCCAACAGTCCTACAGTGGTGGAACCGAGAAAATTGCGTATTCCGGGAACCAGCATCGCCAATAGCTGCAATGTCACCGATCCACCGGTGGCTGTCAATAAATAGGGATTGCGCGGCAATCTCTGTTTGCTGAATATGGAATAATGGTCTGAACGACAACTATAAGCATGAATCAACTGAGCCAGCGTCAAGGTGTTGAACAGCACAGTGTTGGCTTTGGGTCCGGAACCATAGCGCATATATCCATAAGCATAACTGGCAAAACTGCCGGCACTGATGACAGCCGACTCACGTACCATGCGATACAAATCCTGGCGGCGCAGGATTTGTTCCTCGCCGCCTCTGGGCGGACGTTGCATTAAATCCGGCTCCGGCGGTTCCATGGATAATGCCAATCCCGGGAATATATCAGTGACGAGGTTGATCCACAACAGTTGCATAGGGTTCAACGGTTGGCCTATGCCCGCGCTGACGCCGGTCAACATGATTTCAATCTCAGAAAGATTGGTGGCCACCAAGTAGTGAATGGACTTGCGAATGTTACTGTATATGGCTCTGCCTTCATGCACCGC
>JAJDNG010000200.1 GCA_022340845.1 Gammaproteobacteria bacterium
CTGACCATGGTATGGTGGATCCGACACCATAAACAATAGTCGACTGGACAAACCGGGCCGGACAACATTGAAACGATGTTGCTCCGGCCTTTTTGTTGCGCCACTTAAAATAGCCGTACTAATAGCTCCAATAAATCCTTAGCCTTAAGTGCTCAACCGGCCGACCCCAATTATGCGCGCCTAATATTTTTTTAAGATGACAATAAACAACGCATTACCGTAAATATGGATCCTATACGTTCAAGACCATATATCCCAACGACTTAAGGCATGTTCGCTGCGAATCCAAACGCTACCCATTAGATGCCGAAGCGCAGTACGGAAGTCACAGGGCGAGTAGCGACTCGGCTTTGTGGTTTTTAACGTACACCGTCCATTGGAATGCATTCGTCAAAAACTCCAGCGCTCCGGTTTCCACAATCGGACAGTGATTCACGACGATGCGTTTAGCATTCCAGCTCAATATTTCCCGCAAATCCTGACGCACCGCCTTGCGTCGAAAGAACGTCCACCGATAATTGGGTGGCGTACATCCGTTTGGCGCGACCTGGCGTTCGCTAAACCAATTGCTCGGTGTAGCCACCCCAGTTGCTAGACTCGCGGTAGATATTTGCACCGGAGAATGAATTGACAACTCACCTCCGCCTATTTCGATAACGGTAGAGCGGATTTCATATGGAAAAGTGAGAAAAGAAATGGGATAGCCGTCCAGCACCCAAATTCGTCAGCTAGCTTGTGAAGTTTCATCATGGGGTCGATTCTCTTGCTACGACTACTAACCAGTGTAATCAGTGCATTTAGAGGTTCACGTCTTGTTAAATGAGGCGCCGCATTGCACTGCTTTCAGTGCATATCACCTTCTTATGATACCTATTTGCAGGTTCTTTAGGTAGAGCTCTATTTCCTTGCTTGCTTTACAAGTACTGACGGAAAGCGCTACTGGAATCCATTCGCCGTCCGGGCGGCCGCCATATCGCGCACATAGTCGGTCACACTGGTATAAACACGTTGTTGAAACAACAGTACATAACCATCATCCGATTGCAGCAGCTTGGGACACCATAGCAAGGTTGGATACACGGGTAGTTCGGGAGGCACTGCATCCGGCATCAAGGTTCCGGCGATAACAGTGCAATCGGCAATGCGTCGCTTGTTGATGACAATGGATTTTTCCTCGCCATCGGATTGTATCAGCTGCCATTGATCTTTTATGTCGTAATATTCACTGTCGGGAAGTTCGGCCAAGTGAAGGGTTTCCTTCACCGCCAACATATTGATTGGCGGAAAGCCGTTGTGCTGCTGGTATAAGGCTCGCAGATCTGCGGGGAAGCTTACTGCCAGACGTTCTTCCGCCGCGCTAATCACCGCTTCATCGGCACCTTTTGGCCAATCCGGCAATTGAGTGAGCAGTCTCATGACCAGAGATGGACGCTCAAATTGTTCCAACAGATCGGGTATCCCAACATCGGCTAACGACTGATATTTGGCGCGCCTGGCCTCTTCGTAGCGAATTTGCTGTTGTTGTGACCATTGATCCGAGACCCAGCGGGACTCAAGCCATGCCTGTATGGATTCGTACGCCTGTGGTGATTCATAGTAAAAGTCTATGAAACGGTACCCCGGTATCGCAGGCTTCTCTTCGGCATCCAGAAACAGCAGGCTTTCACCGCCGTCCGCAGCACCCAGGTATATCCACTGCTTGGCCCGCTCTAACAGAATTTCATGGTATTGACTGTCTTCGTACTCACCGGTGTTTACATTCAACTTGCCCTCATACACCAAATCCTCCAAATGCAAGTCCGGTACCCTGTCAGCACGCCGCACATCCGCCAATGACACCAGCCCCAAACCGGGCACTCCGTTGGCGACGCGGTAGACGGCTTTGATATCGTCAGTCAGCCTGACTCCCAGACGAGCTTGGGTATCGACAAAGGCGATATTGCTGGCCGGTTCTGGTAATTGATCATTACTCCAGCGACTGTGCACCTCATTCAGCAATTGTTCCAGGGTCATGGCGTGGGCTTGCTTTACCAAAGCGTCGCGTTGCTGGCGCTCTTGCTGCATGCGACTGGCGTATTCCTGTTCCGATACTCCGGCATCCCAATTCAATATGGTGGTGAACGCAATCACGACCAACGGAACCACCAGCAATCCAGCGTAAACCACGCTTATAACACTACGCTGCCCCATTGACATGGGTTTGGTATCCAGAGCCTGCAACACATGCTCGGCTTGATTGATGCGTTGTTGCGCGTGCTTTGCCGGTCCTGCGATATCTTCCAGTAACTCGAACACCTTTAACAAACGGACCGGGCGCTTGTGCTCAACAGGCGGTACCCCTTCGGACAACAGACGGCGTACGGCGCTGGCCGTTTGGCCGTAGGAGCGCACCAACAATAGTTGCGTGCCGGCAAGAAACGCCAAAATATACAAGCCGACGGCCAGCGATACCAGGGCTCCGGTTAAACACAGCACCACGATGATCGCCGCCTGCAGATTCAGCCAACGGGGCGGTAACAACGACTGGACTACGTGGCCGCCATCCAGGGGCAGCACCGGCAGGATATTCAAATAATTAATTAGCAGGATTACCCAAGCGGTAGTATACAACCAGCCGCTGGCGTCACCCTCCAGGTTGAGTGTGAACATGCAGACCACCAACACCCAGCCCACAATGATGCCCGGTAACGGCCCCATCAAACTCATCCAGGCTTTTTTGGCCGCATCGGGATTGGCGTCATACCCTATAGTCACGCCCCCTACTAGCGGCAAAGCCATCATGTGCACACTGCGATAGCCGAAAGCACGCATGGCCAGGTAGTGACCCAGCTCATGAAACAACACTACGGCCAGGAGAATCACTGCAAAACGCAAATCCCATACAATGGCGCCAATGCTCACCGACAATAACACGCTGGCGCCAAACAATCCCATTTGAGTGCTTTGACTGGGCTCGGCGTTGCGTACCCGTTCCAAAGTGTTCGCCAGGATTACCAGGCGAGATGCCGGTACCGCTGCGGGGGATTCTTTCGGTTTTGGGCGGCGCATAAGCTTCCACATCATTCGCAGCGCAAACCACAACCGCGGCCGGTAAACACCGTTGCGGTCCCGCCATAATGCGCCCCTGGCCAACAGTGTTTCGCGCTGGGTGTTCAGATCTTCGCCGGCTTGTTTGACAGTGGCTTCGTCGTCCAGGGAAGCCGGATCCACTTCACTGGTAAATTTTTTACGAAAAGTCTGATGCTTTTTCCACTGCTTGGCCAAGGTCAAACCGCCAATGGTTTGCGCGGGCGTCTCGGGGGTAGCAATACATTCAAAATAGGGATCGAACGGCTGGCTGGTCACCAGAGTGCCGTCTTTCAATTTGGTCGTCCAATAACCCAATAACCGATTGGGCATGGCGGGTGAAATAGGCGGCATCAGCCAAGCCAAACCACCCGCGCCGCGGTGGCGATAGACCGCGCATAATGGTTGATAACCCGCTTCCGCAGGCTGGCTGTCGCGCAACACCCAGGTGGGTCCCTCAAAACCCATGGCACTAAGTTCCTCATGGGCTTGGGTATAAAGATCGCTCACGCTTTTCGGTGGCTCCGCCGCAATGATTCTGGCCTTTAACGCCGGGAAACATCTCGCCAACGCATGGCGTAGTTGCAACAGTACTATTAACATGAAGATAGCGACGGCGAGCGCCATTATTTCGAATCCGAACATCGACGATCCTTAGGAAAAATAGGCAGACAAATGCCCGATGATTGTTAAGGATTCTATCGGCAATGCCGTGCGATTTCTTTTGTCCGTGTAAAAAGCGCCAAACCGGTGATTGAACGGCTTAAATACCGAACGTTCCGGACAATTTTTTGCCCGCTCAAACCGATCATTTTTTGCGCCAATTATCCCACCACAAATCCCGGTAGCGCGGGACATGAGTCCTAAATGTTTTACCTGAACCTGCCGACAATAACTTAATGAATACATCCATTTTGTGCGTGCGAAATTGAGATCAGTGTTATGCAGGGCAGCTTTTCTTTAGCAAACCGCATTAAGCATACTTGTGGCAGGGGCATTATGCCTAGGCTTGCCACAGAACAACATTGGCGATCGCCAAAACGATCCTCGTGCTTACCGACGGCTTAACTGCGCCCATTAAGACCCTATACGCTCATTACGACCCTATACGCGACTCCATATCATGCAGGAACCTAGCCTACCCAAGAATGAGTCTGAACGCCTCGAAGCGTTGCGCCAGATGCAGGTGCTGGACACACCAGCGGAAGAACGTTTTGACCGATTCACTCGCCTGGCTAAAACCCTGTTCGATGTTCCGATTGCGCTAATCAGCCTGGTTGACAGCGGGCGTCAATGGTTTAAGTCAAAACAAGGCCTGGAGGCCTGCGAAACACCACGGAATATCTCCTTTTGTGGTCATGCCATTTTAAGCAGCGATATTTTATATATTCCCGACGCTTTGGCGGACACACGCTTTGCGGACAATCCCCTGGTGACCGGCGCACCCCATATACGCTTTTATGCCGGCGCGCCATTGACCACCCTGGAAGGTTATCGAATTGGCACGTTATGCATCATCGACGATAAGACACGCACTTTACATGCGGATGAGCTGCGCAATCTACGCGACTTAGCCGATTGCGTGCAAGAGGAGTTGAACCGGGCCCGAATCCATTTCGCCTTAAGCGAACCAGTGCGCAGCAAAGACTCGCAATTGGCCCTGCAATCATCCCTACAAGCGTCTCTACAGCCATCTTTACAGCAAAGAGTGGAAGCGGAAATCAAACGCCACCATCAACTGCTCAACACCATCAGCCGGGCACAATCTCAATTCATCAAGCAAGCCGACAGTCATAAAGTGTTTGATGAACTGTTGCGCGAGATATTGCAATTGACCGACAGTGAATATGGTTTCATCGGTGAAATTCTGCATACCCCGGAGAACCAGCCATATCTCAAAACGCACGCCATCAGCAATATCGCCTGGAATGATGAGACCCGTGATTTCTACCGGACCAATGCCCCCAACGGCCTGGAATTTCATAATTTGAACTCTCTGTTCGGCGCGACCATTGCCACCGGTCAGGTCGTGATTTCCAATGAACCCGAACAGGATTCGCGCCGCGGGGGTTTGCCTGAAGGTCATCCGCCGCTGAATGCATTTTTGGGCGTGCCTTTTTATGCCGGCGATAAATTCGTCGGCATGGCAGGGCTGGCCAATCGCGCCCAGGGTTATGACGAACAACTGGTGGACTTTCTCAAACCGCTACTGGCCACTTGCGCCAACTTGATTGACGCTGTGCGCCAGGCACGACGCCGCCAGCAGACTGAAGAAGAACTCAATCGATTCAAGCACGTTTTGGATGATACCTTGGACATGATCTTTATGTTCGATGCCCAAACCCTGCAGTTTAATTATTTGAATCGCGGCGCGGTTGACGCCATGGGTTATAACCGGGAGGAACTCATCAAGTTAACCCCTTATGGCATAAAACCGCTGATATCCGAAAGCGAATTCCGACACTTAATTGATCCGCTATTAAAAGGCGAACAATCCGCCCTGCATTTTGAAACGCTGCACCGGCGCAAAAACGGCAGCGACTTCCCGGTGGAAATATTCCTGCAACTGGTCAGAGAGAACGGCTCACAAGGCCGTTTTGTCGCTATTGTAAGAGATATCAGTGAACGTAAAGCGGCGGAACAGGAGGCAAAATCATACACCCGCGCACTGGAACGGCTACACACTATAACCACTGATACCGACATTGACTTGGGCAATAAAATCCATGCCCTTCTGGATTTGGGACGTGAAGTATTTGCGCTGCCTCTGGGCATTGTCAGTTGCATCCGCGGCGATAGCTACGTAGTGGATTACATCAGTGGTCCGCCGGGCGCGCCGCCAGCCGGAACAGAGTTTGAATTGGGCAGCACTTATTGCGTACATACCTTGCACGCGGACAAACCGTTGGGTTTTCACCACGCCGGTGAAAGCGAGATACGCCAGCATCCCTGCTACCAGACTTTTCAATTGGAGTCTTATTTGGGGACACCGTTGATGGTGGGCGCGAAGCGTTATGGGACGCTGAATTTTTCAGGCCCTGATGCCAAACCAAGGCCATTCACTCATACCCAGCAATCACTTATACAATTGTTTGCCCAATGGGTAGGTAACGAGATTGCCCAATACCAAACCAATCAAAAATTGCTCACTGTCACCGCACTACGACAAGCAATACTCGACAGCGCCAACGCGTCAATCATCTCCACCGATACCGATGGCATCATCCAAACGTTCAGCCAGGGGGCGGAACGTTTGTTAGGCTATAGCGCCGAAGAAGTGGTGGGCAAAGTCAGCCCCGCCCTCATTCACGACGAACAGGAAGTAGTGCAACGCGCGGCAGAACTCTCCGAGGAATTAGATCGTACAGTCGAGCCGGGATTTGAAGTGTTCGTTGCCAAAGCACGCGAGTGCGCAGCGGACGAACGGGAATGGACTTATATCCGCAAAGATGGCTCACGCTTCCCGGTCCTGTTATCGGTCACTGCGGTGCGCGATGACTCCGGCGATATCCGGGGTTACCTCGGTGTCGGCACCGATCTGACCGAACGTAAAAAAGTCGACCGCATGAAAAGCGAGTTTGTCTCCACGGTCAGTCACGAGCTTCGCACGCCACTTACCTCCATTCGAGGGGCACTTGGCTTGCTATTAGGCAGGCACTCCGATGAGCTTTCTTCAAAAGGGCGCAATTTACTGGAAATGGCCAACCGCAACAGCGAACGCCTGACATTGTTGATCAATGACATTTTGGACCTGGAAAAAATCGAATCCGGCAGTTTGGAATTTCATTTTGAAATTGTTGACCTGCTGGCCATAAGTCGCTCGGCGCTGGAAGCCAACGACGGCTATGCGCAAAAACACAATGTACAACTGCGATTGCACACGGACATGGAGAAGGAGCAAGCCAAGGTATGGGGTGACAGCCATCGTTTACTGCAGGTCTTTGCCAATCTTATTTCCAATGCGGTGAAATATTCTCCTCAACAGCAAACCGTGGAGATCAGCGTACAGCCTCACCAACACGTTTTCCGGGTCAGCGTGAGCAATATCGGCAGCGGCATTCCCGAAGAATTCCGCAGCCGCATCTTTCAGCGCTTCGCCCAAGCCGACAGCTCGGATACGCGCGAAAAAGGCGGCACCGGATTAGGGCTCAGTATCTGCAAAGCCATAGTGGATAGGCACAGCGGCCATATCGATTATGAAAGCAAGCCCGATCAACGCACGGTGTTTTATTTTGATTTACCCATGTGGCGGGCCAATCCACAACCGCGAAAAATTTCGCACAGTATCGACCGGGTCTTGATCTGCGAAGACAATCCCGATGTTGCGGCGATACTGGAAGGGCTGCTGCAACAGGAAAAATTGTCCAGCGATATTGCCGTTTCAGCCGCTACCGCCAGAGACTATCTGCAACAACATAATTACGGCGTGCTGTTACTGGATTTGACGCTCCCGGATATGGACGGCATAGACTTTTTGCGCGAACTACGCTCGCAGGACGGCACCCGTCATCTACCCATCATTGTGATATCAGGCCGTGCAGACGCGGGCAAACAGTTGTTCAATGGCAGCGGCGTGTCGGTGGTGGATTGGCTGCAAAAACCCCTGGATACCCGCCGCTTCCGCCAGGCATTGCGACGGAGTTTATTTCATTGCAATCGACCGACCGTGCTACATGTAGAGGACGATATGGACATGGTGCAAATCACCAAATTGTTGATTAAGGATACTGCGGAATACCATTATGTGCCGTCATTGAGTCAGGCGCGCGATTATCTAAACAACCCGGACCACACCGTTGACCTGGTGATCCTGGATCTCAATTTGACAGACGGCTCGGGCGTGGAGTTGTTTAACGACATCAAGGGCCGCTGCCCGGTCGTCGTATTATCGGGCAATGAACCCGGCGAAAACGTTACCACGCAAGCCGCGGCGGCTTTGACCAAATCCAAAACCAGCAGCGAACAATTATTATCGACGATCAAGCACATCCTAGACCGATCCCAGGAGGAGTTATGACAGAACCGAATGTAAGCATACTTTATGTAGAGGATGAAGACGACATCCGGGCGGTGGCACAAATCGCGCTGGACGGCGAAGGTTTCGAATTACTACCTTGCGCCTCAGGACAGGAGGCGCTGGATAGGGCATCGGACACAGCACCGGATGTGATTTTATTGGATGTCATGATGCCCGGAATGGACGGACCAACCACCTTATCTCAGTTGCGAAAAATACCGCATCTGGCCAATACGCCAGCCATTTTCATGACCGCGAAAGTGCAACCTGCGGAAATTGCGCAACTAAAGTCCCTGGGCGCATTGGACGTTATCGCCAAACCGTTTGATCCAATGGGGTTGGCGGACCAATTACGAGCAATATTGGACGCCGCATAATGAGCAACACACCGCTGGATAAAAACGCCAAACTTCAGGCTTTACTACAATCCTATATCGCGCAACTGCCTGAGAAACTGGCGCAAATCCAAGCCGGTTGGGATTCGCTACGCCACAACGATGTCGACAACCACCATTACGATGAGGTGTACCGCAGCGTACACAGCCTCGCCGGATCGGCGGGAACCTTCAGCTTTCTAAAACTCAGTAAATGCGCACGCGAAGCTGAGCAACAATTAAAGCAATGGCGATCCCATCCAAATGATGCGGTTCTGGTTAGCACCATCAGTCACTCGCTGCAGCAATTGCAAGTCATCGCTTCCCAGGGACCGGACAAACCACCAGCGTCGAACGAATGGCCAGCTCCAATCGCACCCAAAGAACACAACGACGATGGATTAATTTACATATTGGAAGACGACAAGCACCTCGCCGAGGAAATCTCACAACAGCTACAGCATTTTAAATACCGGACAGTAGTCTGCAATAATTTGAAGCAAGCTACGGAAGCTGTATACCATCAACGGCCTTCGGCCATGGTCGTGGATGTTCATCTACAAGAAGGACCACCGGACGGGCCCCAATTTGTCATGCAATCGGATCTCATTCGGGAAGGGACCACTCCGATTGTCTATATGTCTCACCACAACGACTGGGAAACCCGCTTAAGAGCGGTACGCGCCCGCGGCCAGGCGTATCTCACCAAGCCCATTGATTTCACTGCGTTGATCGAACATTTGGATCAATTAACCGGCCGACAGCATCATGACCCGTATCGCATTCTTATTGTCGAAGACACGGAGTTACTGGCGGAACATTACGCCAGTGTATTGCGCAATGCAGGCATGCAAGCACGGGTGCTGACCGATCCATCAGAACTGCTGAATATACTTCCTGAATTCAAACCGGAATTGATATTGATGGATTTGTATATGCCCAACTGTTCCGGCGTGGAAGCCGCGCAGGTGATCCGGCACGAACCCAGTTATGACAACATACCCATAGTGTATTTATCAACTGAAAACGTGTTGGACCGGCAACTCAGCGCGATGGGGCGTGGTGGCGACGACTTTCTGCAAAAACCCATTAACGACCATCATTTGGTGGCCGCCGTGAGTATACGGGCACAGCGGTTTCGCGCACTCAGCTCATTGATGATAAGAGACAGCCTCACTGGCTTGTTAAACCACATTACCCTGAAGCAAAATTTAGATAGCGTATTGGCACAGGCTGTTCGCAATAACCGCACATTAAGTTTTGCCATGTTGGACATCGATCATTTCAAGTCCATTAATGATACTTACGGCCATCCCATAGGTGACAAAGTCATTAAAAGCCTGGCACGCCTACTTACTGACCGGTTACGAAAATCGGATATGATCGGCCGTTACGGTGGGGAAGAATTTGCGGTTGTTTTGCCCGATACCGAACCGAACATGGCGTTAAATGTGATCAATCAGTTACGCGAAGATTTTTCGCATATCCTGTACTCTTGCAACGCCACCGAGTTTAACTCTACATTCAGTGCCGGTATTGCCGGCTCGCCGCCGTTCACGGATTTGGACAACATGGTTCGAGCCGCCGATGAAGCCTTGTATAGCGCAAAACACCTCGGCCGTAACCGGGTTGAATTGCATAAGGATGAAACCAAGGTTTAAACCCGCCTGCCGGCGCCATTTCCTCAGGTTTTGACTCGTATAGAATCCAGCGCTATATTTAGAGTTTGTCGAGTCTTCAGACCGTAAACTCATGTATACCAGACTAAAAGACATCCCGGTATATGAATTCCGCGCCACGCAACTCGATGCCGGCCACTTTAACCACGTTCAAGTCGCGCTGAAAAAGCTGGGCGATTCGATTCGCTTTCCCATCCCGAAACTCAAACACCTGGATTTGATCCTGGAAAAAGAAGCCTGGATCATTGTCGACCATGTGCTCAACGATATTCCGGTCGCGGCGTGGACCGATTTCCAGGCGGATCACCGCGACAATTTACATCAACCCATCCAATGCCGCTTGCAGTTGTATCACGCCAATGCCGATTTGATTCTCGCGCGCACCCTGGAAGCCATGGAAATGTTGTTGGGCGAACAACTGGCAGAGTTGGCACCCGATGCCAGAGATGACACGGCCAGCGTACTTCCGTTTCGCGAGCAAAAGCCGTAACTTCTTACCGCTTCCCCTGCCTTCCTGATAAATACTGCGTGTTCACCAAAAGGTTACAAAGCCAAGATATGCCACATTAATAGCGGCTAATGCGAGTAGCGAAAAGATGGTGATTTTCATGCCCCATACCCGGTATTGTAACCGCTGGGTGAACATGCCGTTGATGTGATAACCCCGCCCGACAATTAGAATCACTCCGAATAAATGGATCAACCACCCCCAGGCGCCATTGAGTTCCAATACCGCCAATAAAACTAGCCCAATGGGTAAATATTCCGTAGCGTTGGAATGCGCACCCATGGCGATTTGCAGTTCCTGCACCCCACCGTCGCCTAATGATACGCGATATTTTCGGCGGTTATTTATGACTTTTAGCGACAGCCATAGAATGATCAGGGTATAAACTGCTACGTAGATGGTTACTATCATGCAAGCTCCTTTTTTTGTAAATCTATCCGGTCGATATAGAGTTCGTGCAGAAGATAGTAATTGGAATTAATATATGTTCAACAACATATTTTAAAAGGAACCGACATGCCGTACTCCAAACAACACAAACAACAAAGCCGGAAACGCATACTGCAAAGCGCCGCCCAACTGTTCACGGCCAAGGGATTCGATAACACTTCAATTGATGAAATTATGGCCAGCGCCGATATGACCCGGGGCGCGTTTTACGCTCACTTTGCCAGTAAAAGCGAGTTATATGCCCAAGCGCTGATTTATGCCGCCACCAATAGTATCTTTAGCATGCCCAAGCCCGACAATCTGCCGGAACAATCGCTCGTTGAAACTATCTTGCGGGGCTATTTGAGCCTGGGCCATATTAATGGTGAGATGCCATGTCCGCTGGCTTTTCTGGTTACGGATGTGGTCAACCAGGATCCTCAGGTGCGCAAGACTTATACCAAGGTCTTCAAAGGCATGAACCGGCAGCTTCTAAAACATGCGAAAGCATATTCATCCTGTACAGAGGATACGTTGTTAGCCGTTACGGCCATGATGATAGGCGGCGTTGCCATAGGCCGCGCTCTTGACGATAAGGCAACGACCAAAAAACTGCTCGGCAGTTGCCACCAAGTTGCGCAATCCCTGTTGAATGACGAACCGTAAAGCCCAGGAAAAATTAAGCCCCGATCCAGTCGGGGCTAATGCACAAGGCGCTATTATTAGCTTGAAAAGTTTTATGGAAGTGCCGGTATCGTTTGGCTTGGCGAACTTGAGCTTTGTGAAACTCCGCCTAATAGGCTGGAGTAGTCATCTGCGGCCGTATTGCCACCACCTTGGGATCCGTCCCCACCACCGCTGATGCTTGTCGACACGCCGCTGGCCGTGTTGTACTCACCACCGTTGACGCTGGCGGCTATTCCGGAAGCCGTATTGTTGCCGCCGCCACTCACGCTCGCATATGTCCCGGATGCCAAGTTGTTAGCCCCGCCACTGACTGAAGCGCCAACCTTGGAAGCCGTATTCAGGTGCCCTCCGGAAACGCTGGAATACGAAGCCGTCGCCGAATTACTTTGCCCGCCACTCACCGTCGAGTAAGCTCCATTAGCGGTATTCACCGAACCACCGGACACTGTGGCAGATGCACCACTGGCCAGATTGTTATATCCGCCGGTCACACTACTGTACGGTGCATTGCTGGTGTTGCGGTTGCCCATGACGATACCGCCGTATTGCGAATAGTTATTTTCATCACCGATAACCAAATAGTGGGAACCGGTTTTATGGGAGACGCTCCAGGTGAACGACGCGGTAGTACACTCGTTTTCGGTGAGATAAATTCCAATGGAACAAAATGCTTGCGTATCACTGCGAACGGTATCATAACCAATCACCAAGTTACCCAAGCCGTTGGCACTGTTGGTTTGACCACTGCCGTTGACCAGTTGAAGATTGATTCCACTAAACAATGCCTTGGGCAATCCGCCAAGATTGCTTACGGTGACGTAGGGATCCAGCGCCATAATATTGCTGTTGTTAATGCCGCTGATTTGGCTGCTGTGCTCGCTCAAGGTGGAACTGTATCCACTTACCGTGGTTTGCAATGTGGTTACTGAATCTCCCACCAGGGTCAAATCGCTTTGTAATGTTGTAATAGCATCGCCGGCGTTGCCAACATCGGTTTGTAATGCCGCTATAGCAGTGTTTGCATTACCAACATCGTTTTGTACGGTCGCAATAGCAGTGTTAGCGTTACCAACATCGCTTTGTAGGATCGCTATTGCATCGTTCGCGTTACTAACGTCGCTTTGTATCGTCGTAATAGCTGCGTTCGCATTTCCAACGTCGGTCTGTAAGGTGGTGATGGTTGAATCATGCCCGCTCACGCTGTTTTGAAGCGTGGTAAAGTCCGTATCGAAAGCGGTCAATTGATCTTGCACACCGGTCACTGCAGTATCGAGGTCGGAATAATTGGATTGCAAATTGGTGATCGCAGTATCAGCGGTGGATAAACC
This sequence comes from Gammaproteobacteria bacterium, assembly GCA_022340845.1. Taxonomy (GTDB): domain Bacteria; phylum Pseudomonadota; class Gammaproteobacteria; order SZUA-152; family SZUA-152; genus JAJDNG01. Next base: position 13,089 of record JAJDNG010000200.1, read on the forward strand.
GGTTTGCAAACCGTCAATGGCGTTCTGTGCAGTCGAAATGGCGTTGTTGTTGTCGCTTAATCCGCTTTGAAGCGTAGCGATGGTGGTATTAGCCGTGGACAAACTGGTTTGCAGGCTGGTGATGGTACTTTGTTGAGTATTTACGGTGTTTTGCAACGTCGCAATCGTAGTGGTGGCATTCCCCAGATCGGTTTGCAGGGACGTCAGGCTGGCCTGCAGTGCAGTTACTACCGCTTGTAAAGCCGTGATGGCGGTCGAATTATCATTGCTGGTGGTCGTTACCGAATCAATTGCCGCTGCGTTGGCAGTGATTGCGGTTGCATTGACTGACACGTTGGCGGCATTGCCGCTTATTCGGCTGTCGTTGTCATTGACCGCATCGGCAATGGCGGAAAAATTGTCATTCACTTCAGAGGCCAACGCCGGAGCACCGGATTGAAATGCGTTGGGCACGTCCACGTTGCCGGCCCAGGCCCCAGTGCTAACAACCGAACACAGGGTAACCAACAACAACTTAACTATTCGGGTGAACATCATACCTCCTCACACCACTGCTATTAACTGCAACATTCTATTTCCAGGTGCCCTGGTCCCAGACCATCTGATCCCACTGGTTGGATTTTCCAGGGTCTTCTCCGGGGTTCTGCTGCGGTTCACCACCGCCTCCGCCGCCACACGCCGGCAATACCAATAGAACAAAAATCAGGATTAATCCGTTTCGGTATAATGCTTTCATCGAAACCTCGATCAGTATTGATGGTTAAACTGTTGAATCGCTCATGGCGCTAACGCTTGAGACTCGGGTTGTATTCCATGGGATTGGGAATTGTGTGCGGCGACCACCCAGGTAATGCGCCGTTCCACACCGTCACTGGCAGGGCCGATTCCAACTTCCGATTTCTACTTACGGTTGAAATATCGGACGGTACGTAAGTATAACGCGATTTCTTTCAATTGGTCAATTAGTGATCAATTTATCATTTTTTATCCTTTAGAAATGCCCCGCTAGTCCGATGATGCAACATAACCATTGTTGATATTCCCAAATAATCAATAAGTTAGCCTAAAAGTCAGGTTGCGGTGAAAACCCCGTGCCGGCATTTTTGGATACGCTCTTGCATGGCCTATATCAGTTAGTGGGTTTGCGTGCCGATACAAAAGCACATCGAACCGCCATCGCATCCAGCACGAATAGACTTTATGACCGTTGAACCTGCCACACAAAACCAAGCCAGCGCCGCGCTAATCACGGCATTTGCCGAGACGCAAATGTCCGATTACGTGCGTCAACACATCGACCAAAGCACGTTTTTGGAATTGGCCGCCTGTGCTTTTTTTTGCGGCGCCGAAGCGCAATTTCGCAAACTCTCCAAGCTGAATTGGCGCGACAGCCAGGCGCGTTTAATCGATGTGGTCATGGATGTCGGCAATATCAGCAAAAGCAAGACCATTGCGCTCATCAACGCGATTCACCGCCTGGCGGACAAATTTTATTTGATCGAAAATATCGTTGAACAAGGCAAAACCGCGGCGGACCAATGGTTGAACTGTCAGGATGAGGATCTCAAACCGCTGCAGGCACTGGTGAGTAAATACGAAAACCTGACCATGTTTGATCTGGGTATCGAAGGCATTAATGAGGATTATGACGATCAACAACAAGTTCTCTACGCCTCAGTGGATCAATCGGTGGGCAAATTGCGCCGCCGCGCCTTAGTAATCCTGCTAATCATCACCAGCCTGGCCGCCTCTATCTCCGTATCCCTGCAATATTTGTAGTTCTTCCACTCCGGCAACCGCACGCCGCCGCTCGGGTAAACCGTCGATTCACACTGTCCGGTGCATTTTGATTTACGGGGGAATTGGTTATAATCCCAACCAACCTTCGTTCTGTTAATCCTGGTCCGTGTCGACGGACACACCACCCCCAACAGGTATGAATCAACGGCAATGAATATTTTATTAAACGGCGAGTCACAACAAGTGCCGGACAATATCACCGCCGCGCAATTGGTGGAAAACCTGGGCCTGGCCGGCAAACGGCTCGCCATGGAAATAAACCAGGAAATCGTGCCACGCAGCACTTTTGAGGAGTGTGTCATCAACCCCGATGACCACGTTGAAATCGTGCACGCCATAGGCGGTGGCTGAGCGCCTACCGCCCGTTTCATCACTATTATTTCAGGACTAATGAAAAATGACTGCAATGACTCATGATTCAGGCAATGATGCGTTGATCATCGCCGGCAAATCCTACCGCTCGCGTTTGTTGGTGGGTACGGGCAAATACAAAGACATGGAAGAAACCCGCCTGGCCACTGAAGCCAGCGGCGCGCAAATTGTCACCGTTGCCATTCGCCGCTCCAATATCGGCCAGAATCCCAACGAACCCAATCTGCTGGAAGTCATTCCACCGGACAAATACACCATCTTACCCAACACCGCCGGCTGTTATACCGTCGACGATGCGGTGCGCACATGCCGCCTCGCCCGGGAACTGCTGGACGGTCACAAACTGGTCAAGCTGGAAGTACTGGGAGATGAAAAAACCCTGTTCCCCGACATCACAGCCACTTTGCAAGCCGCGGAAAAACTGGTTACAGACGGTTTCGATGTCATGGTGTACACCTCGGATGATCCCATTATCGCCAAACGCCTGGAAGACATCGGCTGTGTGGCCGTCATGCCATTGGCCGCTCCCATCGGCTCCGGCCTGGGTATCCAGAACAAATACAATTTGCTGGAAATCATCGAACAAGCCCAGGTGCCTATCCTGGTGGATGCCGGCGTCGGCACCGCCTCCGATGCCGCCGTCGCCATGGAAATGGGGTGCGACGGCGTGCTGATGAACACCGCCATCGCCGGGGCAAAACAACCGGTGTTGATGGCCTCGGCCATGAAAAAAGCCATTGAAGCCGGGCGTGAAGCGTTTCTGGCCGGGCGTATCCCGAAAAAGCGATACGCCAGTGCGTCGTCACCTATTGAGGGGACGTTCTTTTAGTTCCGGTGTGTGAATGATTAACCACGAAGGCACGAAGGACACGAACCAGAAAAACGAAAAAGAATTAGTAAATTTTGGTATAAGCCGTAGATGAGAAATCAAGGGCCATTACACTGTTAATCTCTTCGTGCCCTTCGTGTCCTTCGTGGTTAATAAAATCGCCTGCTTATTGCACCTCGCGCCGCCATTGTGACTGAAGCTAAAATTATACACAAACGCACCATACGCAGTTTTGTGCGCCGCGAAGGCCGCATGACCGCCGGCCAGAAAAAAGCCTTTGAATCCCTTTGGCCGCACTTCGGCCTGGATCCCGCAACACCATTGGCCAATCCCAATGACGCTTTCGCCCAGGCGGCGCCCGTAGTGCTGGAAATCGGCTTTGGCAACGGCGACTCCCTGGCGCAACAGGCCGCGGCCCAACCGCAAACTAACTACATCGGTATTGAGGTGCACCGTCCTGGCGTAGGTCATTTGTTATCCCTGATAGCCAAACACCAACTGCACAATATTCGTATATATTGCGCCGATGCCGTGGAGGTATTAGATCAGTGCATTGCCGACAGCAGTTTGCAATGCGTGCAAATATTCTTCTCCGACCCCTGGCCGAAAAAACGTCACCACAAACGCCGCCTGATCCAAGCGCCGCTTGTCCATCTCATCACTGCCAAATTAGTCCCCGGCGGCACACTCCACCTTGCCACCGATTGGGAGAATTACGCGCAGCACATGCTGGATGTGTTAAATGCGTGTCCCGATCTGGAAAACACATCTACTAATGGGCCATTTGTACCACGGCCTGACTCACGGCCGTTGACTAAATTTGAATCCCGCGGCAAACGCCTGGGACATGGGGTATGGGATTTGATGTTTCGGAAAAAGGGGAAATAACACAACGATGACGTAGCGTGTGCTGTCGGTACGACAAACTATAAATTCAAAACCAAAATGGCAACACGAACTACGAAACCGTTTATCAAGAAAAAAGTGCTGCCTGCATTTCGTTGAATTGCTCCCTGGCGCACGCCACCGCCGGTTCGATGATGGCACCATCCAGACCGGTGATTTCCCAGGCTTTGGCGTCAATAGGCGGTGCGTCAGTGGCGGCGATTTCGGTGGTATTCAACTCCGCCAACACTGCTAAACTGTTGGCGATATTCACAATGGCGGTTTCTTTGGGAAAGTGCTGCGCCTGCGCCACATCGTGGTGGCAGCGCATGGTTTCGGCCAGCATGTCCGGAAGATGCCAGTGCACCGCTAACTCACCACCCACCATGGCGTGATCGAAACCCATCAATTGCTGTTCCGCCTTGTGCAGATCTTCCTCCCCGCCAGCTTCTACAGCGCGCATCATGGCGTCACGCTCCAGCTCGGGTATGAGTTTGCACATTAATAGCTGGCCCAAATCGTGGAGTAACCCGGCCACGAATAAACTATCGGAATGAGGCAAATTAACTTCGTCACCGAGAAATTTTGCAATCAAGCCGCAATAAATACTGTGTTGCCAGAAGTTTTCCATGGTGACCAATTGATTGGGAATGCCTTCGAATGCCTCTACCGCGGCGGTGGCCAATACCAGATTTCGCAACCGTTTCAATCCCACGACGTTGACGGCTTTGGCAACGCTATCCACTTTGGTGCGCAAGCCAAACGCCGCGCTGTTGGCCGTGCTCAGTAATCTTGCTGTCAAACCGGGGTCCTGGCTGATCACTTGGCCCAATGCGTTCACCGAGCAATTGTCCTCGCCGATCATTTCGTTGATCCGCACCCACAGGTTGGGCAGGGAAACCAATTGATCGATGTCGTTTACAATGTTGTCTATAGTAACGGGCATGGAATCGGGTCCTTTCATACAGGATTTTTTTACACCCCGAAAGCCGGAGCTTGAATTCAAGTACGACCTTGAATTAATGCAATAATTTATCCAATTTTGGTGAAATTGACCGGTCTTTGGTGGCCAAAGGACCGTGCGACTTGAACACTGCGACGCACATTGGGCCTGCGGTTTCCGTGCGCTCCGTGGATTGCCGCTAAAGCGTCAAGCGAAACTGATCCACCAACGCCCCCGGCAATAAAGCACTGGCTTCGGAACGGGCTACATAGGTGCTGGCATCGAGGATGTGTTCACGCTCTTGGGTGAGGTCGATCAGATTGTCTCCCAGCATGTGATAGAGCGTTTCGTCGAAACGCATCACGCTGATGGGCGCCACCGGTTGGCCGTTTTCCACCCATAAACTGGCGAATCGGGTCATGCCGGTAATGCGGCAGTGGCTGCGATCGGAATAATTGCAATACCATAAGTTACTCACGTAAATACCGGTGTCCAGGGTTTTCAGTACATCGCTTTGCGGCAGGTTGCCGGCATTGATGTGTAGCGACTGAGGTTGTTCGCTATGGCTATTGACCTCTTCGCCATACTCTTTGGCGCTACGCGCGGCGTTCAAGGTAGCTTGATACACACCGTTTTCGATTAAAGTCACAGCATCGGGTTTGATGAATCCGGTGCTGGTAAAGCGCGGGGTCAAACCCTCGTGATGGTTTTCCAGCATGGTGACTTTGGGATTTAATGTCACGCCGTCACGGCTCATTTTCAGTAATGGCGTTTGCGCGGTACGATGACTTTTCAAGCCAAAGCCACCCCAGCCTAACAACCCCGTAATTTCATGCATCGCGGCGGGTGACAAATACACCCGATAGTGGCCGGGTTCAATTTTTTTAACCGGCCGGGCCAGGAGTTCCAGGGTTTGTTTGGCGAAATCGAGTTTTTGTTGCAATACATCGTGCCGCCATTCAAATCCGGCATAGTTTTGTTTGACGGCTTTGTCGTCCTTAAGGTACACGCTCCAATCGAAGTTGAAATTGGCGTCGCTGTGCCAGTTGAACTGTCCCAACGAGTTGGAAAAGCCACTGATCATGACACCACTGGCCCAGATGCCCACCAAATCCAAATCGGCACTGGTGTGGATTACATCTTCAATGACTTGGCCGGCTTCGGGCACACGGTTTTCCCCCACATAAGTGGTGTTTTGCGGCTGGGTGGCGATATTCAGATGGGGATCTTCGGGCAATAACGGCTGTTGTTCGCGCAATTGCAGCAACCAATATTTCGCTTGAGCAAAATCCGCCTGCAAATCGCCACTTAACTGGAAGCAGGCGCTGTTTTGTTTGTTGGCGCAGATTAAGTTGAGCTGCAAGCTCTGTTGTTTTACGCTGCCGGCCTGGCGGATCCTGGCCTGGTTCAGCCTGACAAAATCCGACTCTTCCCCGGCAAGGTTCAACAGCAAAATTTCCTTACCGGTTAATAGCGAAAATAGTTTACCGCTCAGCTCATTGAAATAGTTGTGCACGTCAATCCCCTCCAAACACCTGCACATCTCGGAACACGCACGCGGGCGAGGCATGTCCGACGTGTATCATCTGATTGGGTTCGCCTTTGCCGCAATTCGGCGTGCCCCAAATTTCAAAGGTGCTTGCATCGCCCACTGCGCTGAGATTACGCCAAAAAGTCGCCGAGACTCCACGGTAGTTGGGATTTCTCACCAGCGTTTGCAATTCACCGTCTTTAATAATCCGCGCCAGCTCGCAACCGAATTGAAATTTGTTGCGGCTGTCATCGATAGACCAGGACAAGTTGGTATCCATCAATACGCCGTTTTCAATGCCGCCAATAAGATCTTGTAAAGAATGATTACCCGGTTCCACATTGAGATTGGCCATACGGTCTATGGGCGGGCGATTCCAATCACTGGCACGGGCATTGGCGACACCGGCCAGGCCGGTACGCGCCTGGGAGACCGCCCCGCCCAAAAAACGCTCCAGGATACCATTGCGTATGATGAACGTGCGTTCGGCATGGGAGCCATCGTCATCATAGCCAAAGCTGGCCATTTCCGCGTTTTGCCCCGGATCATATGTCACATTCAATAACTCGGAGCCATATTGATAGTGGCCACACATATCCAGGGTCACGAAACTGGTGCCGGCGTAGTTGCGTTCATCCCCCAGGATTCTGTCCAACTCCAGCGGATGTCCTATGCTCTCATGGATTTGCAACATCATTTGACTGGGCATCAACAGCAATGACATGCAACCGGTGGGACACTGGGGCGCATTGACCAGCGCCATCGCCTCCTCAGCCACCCGGGTCGCCGCCGTGGGAAACTGCACCGCATCCAACTGTTCCAAGCCGCCCTGACGCATACTGCCCCAACCGCCACCGGTACGTTGTTGGGTTTCACTGCCGATATTCGCCACCGCTTCCATGCCCGGCAGGATGAATTGAAAGGACTGTTTGATTTCGATGCCGTCGCTGGTCAGCAATAACACCTGGGTTTCCCGATTGCACAAATACGCTTGCCAGTCCACGATGCTGTCGTGCAGTTTTAAATGGCGGTTGGTGTCTTGCAGCAAGGTGATTTTGTCGCTCAAGCTGGTGCCGGTCCAGGCTTCGGCCACCTTAGAGGCGTAATTGCCGGAGGTCACTGGCCGGGGCACGTCCGAGGCGTTGAATAACATTTTCGACTCGCTGACACGCAGCCATCGCAGGGCCGAGTCGATGGCCGCTTTAAATCCTTCCCGGTTCAATTGCGAGGTCGCCGCGTAGGCCGCGGCGCCGTTGCGCACCAAGGTGATATGCGCCCCCTGACTTTGCGCCAGATACGGCGGTTGCACCACGTTTTGCCGCACCGACAAGGATTCCTGCTGATCAATCACCAGGCGCAACGACCAAAAGTCCACCGCCGGAACGGTTTGCTTGAATTGATTGACAATATTTTGAAACGCTTCACTGAGGTTCATAAGCTGACTGATTCCTTTGGGCCCGATCCATTCACTAACTATAGAAATCTGGCGGGGCTATGCAACTACTTATTCGCCATTCCAATGACGCCGGGCAATGCGCCAACGTGTAAAATAGTTTCAAATCGTTACGATACCATTGGACAAATAATGCTGTGGCGATGTGATGCATGAGATTTACCCGCGTATTGCCTGCTCTTTTATAGCTCACGGAACGTTCGACAAATTTCTGTCGACGGTTAAAAGCTTCCTGTTGCCATCACGAATTATGATAAAATCCCCAAAAACCAACGTCTTACTATACACCCGTTCACGATAAGGATCGCAATAATGAAACCAGTGATAACTGTAGAATTCAGCGCCAAAGCCGGTGACCAGGAAATCAAAGAAGAAAGCGTACCGCTGCACAGCCCCGAAGAGTTGTTCGCCTTTGTCGCGCCCAGCGGCGGCTGCGAAACCATTCCCGATGACGTGAGCGAAATCAAAATGGTATTCCTGCCGCCGGAACACCTTAATACTCAGAGCCCCATTGCCGACTTGACCACGACATTGCAGTTGGGCATTGTCTTTTTCACCGGGCCATTATCGGAAGTCGCGCAAGTCGCCGAACAATTACTCGACAAAGCCGGTCGGGGTGAATTGTCTCAGTCTTTCTTGAAAGTGATAGGCGCCGAATAGTTAAAATGCACTTTTAGTATTCATTACCATTCGCCATCATTCCATGCCACATGGGAAACCCGAAAATGAAATCAACCAGCCTCTTTATCGCAACCGCAATCATGCTATTCGCCCAGTCAGTCACCGCAAGTGACGAACACGCTGGCGATTCCCGGCAATTGGTCGAATTTCCCCCGCAGATGCGCCAGCACATGCTAGGCAACATGCGTAACCATCTCATGGCCATCTCGGAAATCCAACAGGCGTTATCGGAGGGTAACTTCGACAAAGCCGCGGATACCGCCGAAACCCGTTTAGGCATGTCCTCCCTGGCGGCGCACGGCGCCGAACACATGGCCGCGTTTATGCCCGAAAAGATGCAAACCATCGGCAGTGAAATGCACCGCTCGGCCAGCCGCTTTGCGGTGATCGCACAGGAAAGCGCAGTCGAGGGTAATTTCAAAAACGCCCTCGCCGGTCTGGCGAAGATTACTCAAAACTGCGTAGCGTGCCACGCGGCGTTTCGTGTGCATTAGCCGATGCGCAATCTTTTATAGCGGAAAACATTGAACAGAATCAAGAAAGTCATCATCGGCCTTGCTGCGGTATTACTGATTCTGCTCACGGGATTTGTGCTACCGGAAGATCTGGTCATACCGGTCAAAGGCGCCACGACACTAGATTGGAATCATGACACCTTCTGGTATTCGCCTTGGGGGAAATCCGGAGTGCATAAAGGCATCGATATTTTCTCGCCCATAGGTACGCCGGCTGTGGCCGCCACCGATGGGATCGTTCTGTTTACCGGCCGGCTGAACCTGGGTGGCAACGTCGTGGTCATTCTGGGCCCTAAGTGGCGGATTCATTATTATGCGCACTTAAACAGCGTTAGTACGACTATGGGTAGCTTGGTGAGCCAGACACGCCCCATTGGCAAAGTCGGTGACTCCGGTAACGCCAAAGGCAAGCCGCCGCATTTGCATTACACCATACTTTCGGTTGTACCGTATTTATGGAGGTGGGATAATTCCCCGCAAGGTTGGAAAAAAATATTCTTTTTAAATCCGTCCGAAAAACTCACCGCACAATATTGACATACATGCGACGACACCTTGATCACCGAACTATCATTTAATTTGAAAAACTGCACTACCGAAAAAAGGAGTATCACAATGGCAAACGAAGGTTATCACGAAGCACTGGAAGATCTATCCGACGAAACCAAAGACATGCACCGGGCGATCGTCTCATTAATGGAGGAGTTGGAAGCCGTCGACTGGTACAACCAACGAGTGGACGCCTGCAAAGACAAAGCGCTTAAGGCCATCCTAGCCCACAACCGCGACGAAGAAAAAGAACACGCATCCATGGTTCTGGAATGGATACGCCGCAAAGATCCGCGCTTTGACAAAGAATTGAAAGACTATCTGTTTACCGACAAACCCATTGCGCATGAGTAGTATTGCTACTTACAAACGATAAAGGCCGGGATGACGCCATCAACCACAATACGACCCGGCCTCCGACCTGGGCTTACGACCATATAAGGTGCGACGCTAACCCACCATGTATGCAGTCATATTTAAAGCACAAATTCGGGAACTTGACCAAGCGTATCACGACACCGTCAAACGCATGAGAGAGCTTGCTCTTCAAGAGTACGGCTGCCTCGATTTCATATCATTTGCCGAGGGCGACCAGGAAATCACAATCTCCTACTGGGATTCTCAGGCGCAGATACGCCACTGGAAACAAAACCCCGAACACATACAAGCACAAGCATTAGGCAAATCGAGGTGGTACAAGTCTTATCGTATAGAAATCGTCGAAGTTATCCGCCAGTACGATAACACCACATGAGCCGATTGAGTTGTGGCGCATACAATGTTTTTGAAAAAGATGAATTTGGGTATAGCAGGATTGTAGCGGTTGCTATAGTTCGCCTATATTTTTTTAACCGCAAGATGCCATACCCACACGCTGAACTTGTGCGCCAACAATACAAGCCAGACCCGGAATTTTTCGACCCGAAAACTTGAATAAAATCGACCCACCTACAACCCACTGACACTTAGTGTGTACGTTGCAGTATTCGGCACACTCCAAGGCAACACGCCAATGTAAAGAGGCAACTGGTTAATAGTAAGCTCTAGTTGTTCATTGGGCCCGACATTCCCGCTTGAGACGATCTCAACAAAATCTTCTGTATATACGTATAAATCGATATCGGCATTGGTATCTACCCCCTCCAGGCGAACAATGATTTTGGAGGGTGAAGTGAAATCGATAAGGTAGTGGTCAATGTCGGAACTGAAATCACTGTTTTGTAGATCACCTTGCGTGGATCCTGTAATACTGATTGGCACTTCGTTAATCACGTTAGCCGACGATAGCAGGTCGTTCGGCTCACTTTCAGCATAGGCATTGGTACCGCAGCCATTCGCCACCGTTCGCACGGCTTCGATGTTGCTTTGCCCCGTGCAGCTGTTACTAACATCACTCCAGGACCAGCCAAACGTACCAGACAGGGTGTTACAGCTACCCGACACTTGTATATCCGTTTCGTTAACCGTAAGTGTTGATGTGGCGTCGCTAAGCGAACCTGCCCATACCAGCCTTTGGCCGATCAGCGCAGCACTGAGAGTCCCCGACATGGAATCCACATTTATGAATATACTATTGCCTGTTTCCTGTATATTCATGTTGTATGTAGCAACGCTATTGACATCGCCACTACATACACCTGATGCGGAAGTAATGGTTTCCGTGACCTGCCATGTACCAGCAATACTCCCCATGGGTTTGGAAGGTGTTGAACTGAAAGGACTGGTACGCTGTTCCAGTTCGTTGATATTCGTATAGTAATCGTTATCAAAATCGGGCAACGGGAAATAGTCATTCTCCGTAAAAGCCACTTCATTCGCTCCTTCCTGCACATCAATTTGTCGCGTCGCCGTGGCAAGCGATACCCGACTGTAATCCGGATCATTACATTCGAATTCCAGGTCAATACTATGTTGGCCAATTGAAACATTTTGTTTGACCAGCTCCGCCCGACCACCGGAAATAGTCATCGCCTCGCGAACACCGTTATCAAACCTTACCCAGGCCGACAAACATTGCGGATCGATCGCGGCACTTTGCACTACCATGGGTATCGCAAATGCGCCTGTGGCCTCGTTTTGCTGCAATTCAAGCGTGTTATCCGCGGGCGCACAACCCAATTGCAAAGTGCCCACACCTGTTATGCCAAAAAGAATAAGGACTGACTTGGAAATCAATGAGTTTATGTTTTGGTTATACATAGCTATGTTTCCTATGAATTTGCCGGCTTCGTTTAGCACGACCCATCTGATAGTTTACTGTGGAGTATAGAAAATATTGACACCGTATACGCCAAAGTTCCAGAGGTAGCCCCTCCTGTTAATGATTCGCCCAGCAGCCATTACTCGGCTCTGAATTTAAGCTGAATACAGCTACTATTATTATCAATCTGCCCCTCCTTGAAACTCGATTCGAACAAAAAGTATTATCTGATCGCCATGCCGCCAGTCGTTCATAATGGTGATGTGGACCACCTACTCATGAACACACGAAAACACTACCGTCTTTTTTGCTTACCAACATCCATAGTTCCATTTTAGTGCCGCTCTACCGGGCCGTTTTTAAGATAGCAAGAAAGTCCTTCTCTAGTTTTTCCATATTTTTCTCAGGCGTAAAACCAATCATCACCAGCCAGCAGTGTCTTGTTTTGATTGCCGCCATTGGTGAGTTCAAGATCGCTACTTGGTTATCAACTTGAATGTAGCCTTTCCAGGACTCCCACGTTCCCTTGCCTTTCTGAGTTTTAATTTTAGTTTTCTTCTTAATTTGTTCCTGCCCTGCTGGATACGCCGCAGCAATGGTATTGAGGCCTCTTATCCTGGTGCTTGCTTTACTATGAAACGCACCGCGATAACAATCAACGGTAATCGATGTTCCGGGAAGATCTGAACTGGATATTTTACCTACGTGCGGTAATTCACTCTCATCCGAGAGACTTGCAGTCCATCCATCCGGCAAATCAAAGGTAA
>JAJDNG010000218.1 GCA_022340845.1 Gammaproteobacteria bacterium
TGCCGGCCTGGGCACTTTTTCCAATCACGGCACAGAACAATATAAATGGTAGGTAAGCCAAATTTTTACGCATAAAATTCCCTCCCTTGCGATGGTTTATACCGTGAACCGGCCTTCAGGGTGTCAATATCACTATGTAGCATCATTTGTACCGAAAGGATTTTTATACGTAAAAACAACAAGTTATACACAAGGGCAGATTGACGATCCAACTAATTGTAAATTTTTTCGACAAATTTATGGATGAACATACCTGGATTTGCGCCAGCGGTTACATAACGACTGGCGCCGGACATTGATTACTCAGAAATAGAAACCGTATAGTCCTCCACTTCTCCCCAGGTAAAGCTGCCGCAAGCATTCGGCGCTACTCCCCACTGCATGGTGACCCGCATACGCGTATCACCCGCCAATGCTGTTGGTGGAATAGTGATACTCGATGTGATTGCTTGCCGGCTATTACCGGAATAAAGCAATTCATCGGATTCAAACACGCTATTTTGATTTAAGTCTATCCAGACTCGCCAGTATTCGTTATAGGCACCGTACCTAAATCCCGGTGTTAACACTATGCTGTTTGCGCCTTTGTTTAACAAAACATTAGTGCTGGTATAGTCACCGTAACCTTGATCGTTGCCTGAAGACAACCAAGTGGAAGCCAAGATCACCGACTCGATCCACTCATATCTTGTGTAAATCCCTCCTGAATCACAATAAAGGACAATAGTAATATTTACACTACTGCTGGTCACTTTACCGCCACTATCGACAACCGTTGCGGTAATCGTATGCATACCGGGCGAAAGCGACACTGTAAGATTGTTACCAGTGCCAAGACTGCCATCGACGCTTGAATTCCAACTGATGTCAGCGGCCAAGTCGCCGTCTTCCTCATCCGACGCCGTAGCTGAAAGAGTGACCGTATTTGTGTTCAGGGTTGCCTCATTGGCCGGGCTGTCTATGGTCACCTGCGGTGGTTTGTTATAACGCGGCAAGGTACTTTGCCAGGTACCGGCAATATTTAAAGCGCCACCGCTAAAATAACTGGGTGGCACGACATCGATGGGCATTATGCGGATGCCAATGTAACGCGTGTCCTCCGCCAATACGGTTTGCAGTTGTTCGCCAATAGGAATCGTCGCATTGATGCTACTCGGAACGATAAAACTGATTTGCCGTACAAACTCGCCCGGTTCATCAAAATCGGAAAGGTCCGAAACGTTATCGCTGGCAAACAGTTCCACGTCAAATGCCCGATACGCGGGATCAGCCGCGTTATTTGGGCCCATGCTCAAGGCCACATAAGCGTCCACCACCGTTAAGTCACTGGGCAGAGAACCAACATCATATTTTACGATTCCAACTTCATAGCGCCCCGCAATATTCGCGATGATGGGCAATGTTGAAAGAGTATCTGGCACACCATCTATGGGCTGGTCTTTTATAACATGCTGTGACACTGGCGTAACCGGCGCTAATGAATCCGCTTGAATGTATCTTATTCCATCGCTGGAACCTATCTCCGACAAATAGCCGCCACTTGTCAGCGCTTGCACATTCACATAATAGTTTTGTTCTTTAGCCAGACTTTTCAGAGGTGTAAAATCGATACTCATAAACGTGTTTTCGGTGGACAGACTCCAATCCGCTATGTCCGCCAGCCCCGGCGCTGAGCCAACAGAGTATCGATATTGCTTGCTTGCGAAACCATCGGCACTACTAAAACCGGCCGTAATAAAAGGAAAAGGCGTGGTATCCCCATCGTCCACCACATTAACCATTCCCGGCTTGACTCCGCTCCAGTCAACGCTGGAAAGCAATTCAATTTGAAGCGGTGACAACTCATCTCTCCAGAATGATCGTGCAAACAACATTTCACCACTTTGAGTAACCGCCGCAGCACTAAATCCGGAAACCTTGTTGGGGGCAAAAAACACGACGCCATCGCCCATGTCGTACAACGCAACGGGTGGTTGCCAAGTTGTTCCATCGAATTGTTGGCGCATCAAATAAATATTGCCATCGCCCAATCGTTCAAGGAACAAAAAGTCGAATCCGCCAATATTGTTTTTGATTAACATATACTCCGAGCTTATGACTTTCTGCGATGTCACGGGAGTCTGCTCAGCCCATGTGGAGCCGGTAAACGTATAATGATGCAATACAATCGTCGCAAACCGAATACCGACGTGCAACAATCCGCTGGCGTCAATAACTGAACCGACAATAAATCCGTTGCTGGTTAAATCCGTCGTAATGAGCTGCGGCGATGACCAACTGGCACCATCGTAAATGACATATTCATGGGAAGTTCCGCCATTGTTGTCCAGGTAGCGGCTGATAAGTACAATGATGCGCCCGTCCGGCAATGTATGCGCACGCAGGTTCATCTCACGCGTACTATCAAAATCCACTATGCGTTCTCCCAACGTCCATTGTGTGCCGTCAAAGCGACTCCAATACACGTCCGCTGTGGCATCACGCCAGTCAGACCAAAACACGATAGGCATGTTATTCGCGTCCAGGGTTATCGTGGTATCTGAAAAACTGCTTCGGGGCGAGCCCTCCACATACAATCCTGCACCTGAGGTCACGGCTTGTGTTTGCCACTGGGGCAATACTCCTCCCGCGCCACCGTCCAAACCAACATCCAGGGATGAGTAATACACTTCTGCATCATATGGCGCTTCGTTTACTTTATACACCAAATGAAGTTTGCCATCCTCCCCGACAACCGCCGATGAATGATGGTAAAAAAAACTTCCTAACCCTGGGAGACTAACCGGATCTGACCAATTACCGTTTAAATCCCTCAACCGATGGTATATTTGCACATCACTACTTCCTAGGCCTGGGTTACTTTCATAAATGAGGCTGAGTCGATTGTCAGGGTGTTCTACCATTTTCACCCTTGAGTAGTGGTCATTTCCAAACTTTTGCGGTGGATGAACGGATGATTTAAAAAAAGGATTCAATTCAATGCTGTGGTTCTCCACGGCGTATTCGTTGTCTCCGGCAAATATGTGAACTTGATAGTTGGCTTTATGAAGTTGCGGGGTGTTGCCGACCGTCTCAATATGCCAGGAATCGCCGCCACGTGATCCCGTTTCATTGGGTTGCACATCGCCTAAAATCACCGTGTCATCATTAATAAGCAAATAAGGGTCTGTTGTGGATATGGTCAGAGTCACGTTTTCAGTCCACGCGCTGTAATTCTTTACGCTCGGACTTAGGAAGATGCCACCCGCGACGGGATTTTGAGTCGTTGGAAAAATGGAAGCGATGCGAAGCTTGGATTCCAGCACGGATGCGTCCATGGGCGGAACCAGACGCGCGATGCCCGAACCGACATTCTTATCCGCAGAATCATTAGTCAATTTTGCCATGGACCGTAACCGGTCGCGCAAATCTTTTGGTGATGCGTTAGCATCAACCGATTTCAACAATGCCGCCATACCGGCGACGTAAGGGGAAGCCATACTGGTACCGTTTGCATAAGCATAGGTGTTGCCGGGCATGGTACTGTAGATACTTGATCCGGGCGCCATGATATCCACCCACACGCCATAATTACTAAAGTGGGCTTTTTCGGTAACCGCAGGATTCGCCGCCGCAACAGAAAATACTGATATATAGGCAGCGGGGTAAAACGGGGCGTTCGAATCGGAATTTCCCGCCGCCGCCACCAGGAACACGCCGGCAGCAGCGCAATACTCCAGCGCTTCTTCCAGGGCTTTACTTGGCGTTGGTGATCCGAAACTCATATTGACAATATCGACGCCGTTATCACACCCGTAATACAGCGCTTCGATAATATCACTGTTCGCTAACAACCCACTTCCAGTAATCGTTTTATACCCGGCGCGCAATGGCATAATTTTGCTGTTCCAGCTGACACCTGCTATTCCTATACCGTTATCCCCTTTTGCCGCCGCTATACCCGATACGTGTGTGCCATGTCCTTGCACATCCATTGGATCATTGTCCGGCGGCCCTGGATCTTCATCGGAACCCACTGCTGCACCGGTCTCGGTCACAAAATCCCAGCCGATGTAATCATCAACAAATCCGTTGTTATCATTGTCAATGCCGTCAGCGGGGATTTCATCAGGATTGTGCCAAATGTTATCAGCCAGGTCCGGATGAGTGTAATCCACGCCGGTGTCGATCACGCCGATGACCACCGATTCACTTCCTGAAGTAACGTCCCATGCGTTGGTTAAGTTGGTTGCCGTAGCATAGACCGATTGAAGATTCCAGTTGGGATCATTGGGAACGGTTGCATACACTTCATAGATAATATTTTCTTCGGCCCATTCGACATTTGGATCGTTTCTTAGTTTTTCCAATGTACTCGACATTTGAGCCGAATCGGTAAGCGACGCGTGGAATATTGAACGTGATGACGCGCGGTTTTTTCTCTTTAATGCACGTGAATGTCTGATACCGTGACGCCTCAAGCGCGCATCCAAAGTTGTCTCAGCACTTCGGATGGATTGCCGTTTTATATTAAATTCCGCTTGCAACGATGAGTTGGATTTCAGCTTGTATAAAATTCCGTTTGGCTTTTTCTTCTTGAGATTTATAGCATCTGTATCAGTTGTGGACATATCGACCGCAGATATTGGTCCCATCGTTGGAACAACATTTTCCTTGGTACCGCCTAACTTTGTTTCGCCTAACTTTGTTTCGCCTAACTTTGATTCTCCTATGTCAGCAGACTGCACACCCGCACTCCAAACCACTAGAAACAGACCAGCGAACAGAGTCGACAACGATTTTTTCATGAGTACCCCCCCAAATAGACGTCGTACCTAAATATAGTTATTGGACTTTTTTAGATTTATCAAGCAAAGTGCAGATTTTGTAGGATCCTGACTTAGATGCACTCAAAGATGGGATGCCCATGGAGCCAACGTTTTTCGCCTCCCATAATAAATCCGTTATTTTACATCTGGTACTAAACAGAAATATTTACAGCCATGCAACGTTTGAATTCTTGTTAAACAAACAATAAATAGTACAGCGTCGTTTAATGCTAGCACGTGGGATTTAAATAGGAATGTGAATATTACCATTTGACTTCAGGGGAATTGACAATCTATTTTTGATGTGGTGAAAAATCAGTCAGAACATAAACCGGAATAATTCTAGTGTAGTGTCCTATTGCATTCATCAAGAGCTCAACCCTCAAATTCAAATTATTAAAATGACCGACCAACTTGCGAATGGCGCTGGCTAGCGCTGAAAAAGGTGGACGTTTACGCCGCATCAGTCACTGCCTACAAAGTGCGCATCCGTATCCTCCAGCCGCTCCCCGGGATCGTCCACTGGTTTCTCCGATAACGCTATATCGACCAACGTCTGTTGCTGAGCATTATGCAACTGAGCATAACCGCAGGCCGGCGAAGCTGATGGGGGACGCCCCGCGTAGCCCAGCGATTGATCACCGTGTTTGAGGGCGCGCAAATGGTGTCGAATTTGATACCAGGCGCCTTGGTTACGAGGCTCTTCCTGACACCAGACGATTTCCTGGGCATTAGTGTAGTGATCCAAGAATTCACGAAGCGGGTGCCGGGGGAATGGGTAAAGCTGTTCTATGCGCACGATGGCAATATCGTTGATTTCACGTTCGCGCCGGGTGGCGAGCAGATCGAAAAATACTTTGCCGGAACACAGCACCACACGCCGCACGGCTTCGGGCGCAATGGGATCAATATCCGGCTGCACCATGGCAAGCGCACCTTCGGTGAATGCCGATAAAGACGACTTGGACAGCGGGTGGCGCAATAGGCTCTTGGGTGTCATCACAACGAGCGGGCGCCGGAAGTCACGCTTGATTTGGTTGCGCAACAGATGAAATAACTGGGCCGGCGTGGTGGGCACCCAGACACGCATGTTGAGCTCAGCGCATAATTGCAGGTAGCGCTCAAGGCGCGCTGATGAGTGTTCCGGGCCTTGTCCTTCAAATCCATGTGGCAGAAACAACGTGAGCGGGCATAACCGCCCCCATTTCAAATAGCCACTGGAGATGAACTGGTCGATGACCACTTGTGCGCAGTTGCCAAAGTCGCCAAATTGCGCCTCCCAGATGACCAGCGTGCTGGGGTTGGAGGTGGCATAACCGTACTCGAAAGCAAGCGCCGCCAATTCCGAGAGCAGCGAATTGATTACCTCAAACCGCGGCTGTGCTTCGAACAGGTTTGCCAATGGTACATAGCTGCGCCGTTCCTCCTGGTGATTTAAGCTGGCGTGGCGATGGGCGAAAGTGCCGCGCTGAGTGTCCTGCCCAGACAGGCGAATCGCGAAACCTTCCTCTAACAAAGTGGCATACGCCAGTGTCTCCGCCATCCCCCAATCCACTGGCACTTCACCACTGAGCATGCGCCGGCGCCCGTCGAACACTTTGGCCACGCCTCGATGTATCACAAAGTTATCAGGCACCTCCAGCGCACGGGTACCCAAGCGAGTGAGCGTGTCCAACGGTACACGGGTTTCAATCATCTCGTCGGGTCGCGCCGTGAGATAGCGTTCCCAGTGGGCTTCGTATCCGCTATGCGATCCATGTATAAACTCGCGCACGACCACCATGCCAGCCTCAAGTGAGGTTTTGTAATTGACCATCATGGCATCCGCCTGACCCGACATGATTACCTGTTCACGTTCGAGTCGGCGAGCGTAAAGCGTGCGCGTGGTTTGCAACTGGCGAATGCGGCGATACATATTGGGCTGAGTCATCATGGGTTCGTCGGCCTCATTGTGTCCGTGACGCCGATAACAGACCAGGTCGATGACCACATCATTGTGGAAGGTGAGGCGGTATTCCAGCGCCAGTCGGGCCACAAATCGCACGGCGTCCGGGTCGTCGCCATTAACGTGAAACACCGGCGCCTGAATCAGCTTGGCCACGTCGGTACAATACAAGGTCGAGCGCGCTTCGCGGGGATCGCTGGTGGTAAATCCAATCTGGTTGTTCACGACAACGTGAACGGTACCGCCGGTGGAATAAGCCGGAAGTTTGGAGAGGTTGAGTGTCTCGGTGACTACACCCTGACCGATGAACGCCGCATCGCCGTGTACCAACACTGGCAACACCAGGTCGGTGGCATTTGTCGGGTGGCGGTCTTGCCGCGCCCGGCAACCTCCCTCAACGACCGGCCCCACGATCTCTAAATGAGAGGGATTGAACGCCAGCGCGAGGTGCACCGGTCCCCCGGGTGTTTGGATATCAGAATAGAATCCCTGATGGTATTTCACGTCGCCGGAACCCAGGCGCTCGTCAATGACGCCCTGCCCCTCAAACTCCGAAAATAATTCACCGGGGGCCTTGCCAAGCAAATTAACTAACACGTTGAGCCTGCCGCGATGCGCCATACCCAGTACCACGTCGGTCACCCCGCGAGCGCCACCGCCTTGCACCAACTCATCCAGCAGTGGGATGAGCGAATCGCTGCCTTCCAGTGAAAAGCGTTTTTGCCCCAGATAACGACGGTGTAAATAATGCTCCAGCCCTTCGGCAGCGGTCAGATCTCCGAGAATCTCCTGGCGCACTTGCTCTGAATGTTGGGCCGCCCAGTCGCCGTGGGTTGACTCAAGTCGTTGCTCTATCCAGCGCCGTTCGTTAGATGCCGCGATATGCATGTGCTCGCAGGCTACCGTGGCGCAGTACACACGCTCCAGGATGTCGATCACCTCGTGCGCCGGGCGCGTGTTAACTGAATCTATAGACACCACCGACACAGGTTGGCGAAGCGCTTCTTTATCTAATCCATAATATTCCGGGGTGAGTTCGGCAGGGCGTTGGCGCTCTCTGATCTGGAGTGGATCGGTGTTCGCAAAGGTGTGGCCCAGCAGGCGATACGCCATAATAAGCCGCTCAACCCGGGTATGTGCATCTTGCAAGGGGGCATGCAGGCTAGGCGCTGCATCACCTGCACCATGTTCAAAACCGTAGAAGTAGTGACGCCATTCACGGGGCACAAGGTCGGGTGACTCCTTGAAGGCTTCATAAAGTTGGTCGATGTATTCAGCATTGCCGGGGTTTATTCCGGAGAAACCTCCATGGCGAGTAAGAGATGTACTCATGTCTTGTTTCTAGTCGAAAGGGTTTGCAAGGTTACAATACACACCAAACATCGCACAGTGATTGCTTCGTCATTCAATTAAACGATTAAGTGTAAGACACCAGCCAACAGAATGTTTGATCCATGACAACAAGTGGTGAACTTCGTGGTTGATTTTTCATGACGGAAAAAAGCATTCGCCGATTATACTCAGCATAGCAGACGCTACCGCTTTTTGAAGTGAACCTACAATCAGGGGATTCAGTTTAATAGGTGCTAGAGAAAGCTTTTATAACTGTGTATTTTCAGAAATAAGAAAGAATTCTCCCATTGCATCATTATTGCGGCAGTATTGTTGCACCAGCATTGCACTCACAACAACAAATTAACCCAATATGGTGCAAACTCTGGTTCGTCACTCGGAAAATCATAGTTCCACGAGGCCCGGGAATAAGCCAATTAGCAATTAAACTCCGCCAAATTCGGGGCTCTCAAGACACTCCGAAAAACCGCCTTCCTGCTTGGCACACAAGCTGCAAATCCAGTGATAAAAAGGTAATACGTTTTTTCCACCAGTGCAGGAGGGATCACAATGAATTTGCAAAACGAAGACATCGGTGCGGGTATTTTTTTGTGGTCGTTTGTCAGCTTTTTTACCACAAGCTTGGCGGTGGTGGGTGGTTTACTGATTTGGGGATAACTCAACACCACCATCTACGGGGGGCTGAATACCCTATCTCGCGGAAATCGGTTTAAGGTTTGCGATTAAACCTTAAGGATTTATAAGCGGCATTTATACACCTCTCTGATTTTTTCGAAATACGTCTTAATCAGGTTAGGGCGTTTTTTGCTGTCGATAGAAGCGCTTTGACGTAGCGACATTGCGGATTCGCTCTTATGGAGGGTTGTGCAATGCGTTCGAAATCGATCCAAGAAATTCGTCCACGCCCAGCCCCGTTCTATTGCCTGCTGCCAAACCAATCTCATCGGGCACATGACATTATAATTTATTAACCGCGAGCGCTGGTGTATATACCTTGCGGTATCGAACAAAAACCTCCGATCGTCATGCGATGAATATTGAATGGGATATTACGGAGCGGCAACATTTATGGTAACCGTTACGCTGGAGCTGGTGTACACGCTTGTAGCAACGGCGGTACACGGCACACAATTCACGTTGTAAGTAAAACTATCTGCACCGGTAAAATCCTGGTTGGGGATATATTTCAAGGCGGGATACACACCGCTTAACACACCGTTTTGAGGCTGACTTACAATTCCCAAAAAGACCGGATTAGCGATGGGATCTTCGGGTGTATTAAATTCCAAGTCCAAGTCGATACTGATGCCTGGGCTTGTGTCGAACGTTTGTGGTTTTAGCGAAATTTCGAAGTGAAAGGGTTCGCTATCCAAATCATCCGGGATTCCGTCACCGTCGTCATCGGTGTCGATATCGTTGGTTGCCCCATCCGCGTCGTTATCCAGCAAAAAATTGATGTCCGGCACCGCAATGGCGCTACCGGTTTTCTCAATACTATATTGGGTTAAATTGGCACTAATGACGTCCGGGTTCAGAAAGCGTGCGGCAAAATCCAGACTGGAGATGAATACCGGCCCATTACTTAACGAGGTTTCCGGGATTTGATCCGGATCTTGTGTTTCGTCACCGTCGATTTTGCCGTCCATCTCCAAATCTTCCACGATAGTATCCAGCATTTCCACTATGGAGCGGCTGTTATCGTACAATTCGGATTGTTGATAAAACGCAGCGGAAATAAACAATAATATTGCATTTGCGTTGGCATCTGAATCCGCGAACTTGTTATACACCGTCATATTGCTAAAACTGTAATCAACCAAATGGTCTGCGAAAATGACGTTTTTCAGTTCGCCGATCAATTCCTGGCTGGCTTGCGCCACAGCATCGCGCGGGTGCAGCTGGTTAACTGTAATCAGGTGATTAATTCGCGAATGAATCAGGTGGGTAAGAATATTGATACTGACAAATGATTTGCGGTTTTCATCATGATAATAAGTGCTTTTTAAGGTCATCGGATCTTGCGAGAGCTCACCGGTAATTTCGTTAAAGTGTTTGCCGGTGACGGCGATCTCATACAGCGTATCTTGCTCAAAGGTAAACTCAAACGTTCCGATATCATCCAGTGTTTGCAACTGATCTACGCGCGTTTGTACATAGTCCGGTCCGGGGCGGGTGGTAATAACGACGTTGGAGCCAATTTCAAATGGACCTTTTTGCACGATTCCCTGGCTGGTTTTATTGGGTCCGGGATTGTCACCAGTGCCTTCGATTCCGTTTTCGCAGGCGGTGATCTCGAACAACAACGCGATAAGCCCTATGAGCCCAATATATCTTGCTAATTGTTGTTTCGCCCGCCCCTCATTGCTAAACATACTCAGACTCCTCGGCTGCCATTTTTTATTTATCACTTGATCCATCGTGTTCTTTTGGTGATTCATCTTCGATGTAGTAAATACCTATTCCGACACGTGATTGCGGTTGATTTACCTCCAACCGGGTATCGAGTTCAAGTTTGTCGGCCAGCCACTCGTTTAACTCAAGCAATAATTTCTGGCATTTATCGTGACTAACCAGTTTAAATTCATTGATGCTGTTTTGGGATAACTGAAAGTAAACCACGTGGCGCTGAAAGCGCGGGTATTTCGGCGCATCCAGATTGTAGTTGATGCTGGTCAGCAAATCGCAGGCACTGTCGCCCATGATTTTCAATTTTTCCAATTCATTGGATACCGGGATATACCCTTCGGCAAGCAATTTAATTTTGTTGTCACCGACGGTTTCTACAGCTTTAATGCGTAGCAGCTCATCCAGTATGGGACCGTAAGTAATGTCGCCACCGTACTTACGCACCAAACCTTGAAAAGTTACACCCTCACCTTTCAAGGGAATCGCCAATGGCTCACCTTTTTTGTTTCGATAATCTTTATCTTGCAACCAGCCACCGATCACACGCGTTGCTCTGTTAATAGGACGATGAGCGAGTTCGTCTTCGTCTCCATGTTTATTGATGAGTTTTACAACTTCTTTTCTATCCATACCCGTCAACACAGCAACACGCGATGCCGTCATTTTCCGGCCTTTGATGGCGAAATCTTCAAAACTCACGTCAATAAACATTTGTTTCGCTACGTCATTGAATTCGTGGTAGGAATATCCATAGCGCAATAAAATCCGAATTAACGGTTTTAACAGTTTTTGCAGTGCCTTGCGTAAGGCGGTTTTAGTATTTTCCATGGCCGGCGATGGTATAACCACTATTTCACTGGAACAAATGTAATGACAATCTCACTTGCGCTCGAGGTTCGCGGTATGCGGGGTAATTTTTGGTTGCCCCTGGCGGATACTGTTGCATCGTGGATTGATGGCTAACCGCGCGCGGGATTTGTTGCAAAGTATCTAAGCGGCCGAATAACAATGGTTGCATATCGAGAAAACCTCCTAACCACCAACGGTTTAGTTGCAAAAACACTGCGCAGCAATGTCCTTGCGTGTCAAGGCTGCTGAATCGTTGTTTGTTGTGGCTGTTGTTGTGGCTGTTGTTATAGTGGTTGTTATGGTTGATATTACCGTTATTGTTTTACTACTCACGTAATCCGATAAGAATTCTCGCGGTTTGTCTGATTTCCAACCAATCAGACTAAAAAACAGTCAAAAAAGACGGATTTGGTGATCTTATACCAATAACGGGTTGAACTCAAAACTTTATGGGGTATACTCACCATATTTGTCGTTACAATAATCACAAATGGGATTTTTCCACCAATAAGGCCGTTCATTGAATTTCAAGGAGAGGGGGGAGGAGTGATGAATAATCGTTTCGGTAACCGGATTTGGATTTTTATAGGCTGTATTTTATTTCTTTTGCTGACGGCATGTTCCGATTCAGGAACAGACACGGGGGATACGCAAGCCCCCGAAACCAGTCACAATGTAAAAGTCGGTGAAAACGCTTCCTTGGCGTCACTAGCCGCCACTGACACTCTAGACGCCGAGAGTATACTGTTCATCGAAATTCAGTGGACGATTGTTTCAAAGCCCCCCAACAGTCAGGCGACAATAATTAATCCCAATTCTGCCACTCCCATCTTTCAACCCGATATTGTGGGTGAATATGTTATCAAAGTAGTCATTACACAAGACGGCGAGGTGTTGGCGGAAAATGTCGTCACCATCAACGCTGGAGTTGACGACGTTTATCCCGTTAAGCCATCGGACCATATTGCAAGCACGGATATTTGCACGGCCTGTCATGATGAAGAGTCTTGGTCTATCGTTACCGTGGATCACAGTCAAACGCTCGGTACGTGCAGCAGCTGTCACGACGGGACAATCGCCACTGGCAAGCCCGACAATCACATAACAACCGGTCGGGAATGCGGCTTATGCCACACGACAACCATATGGAAAACCCCCGTAAATCCCTTTGATCATTCAACCACTACCGACGATTGCGTCCTCTGTCACAACAACTTCGACGCCACTGGCAAGTCTGACGCTCACCCACTCACAACAGGCGCCTGTGAAGCATGTCATACCGTGTTCCACTGGGTACCATTGGTGCTTCCTTTCGATCACTCTCAAGCCACAGACAGTATGTGCGAATCCTGCCACAACGGTCCTATCGCCACCGGCAAAGGCCCCAATCACATCGAAACCAGCGACGATTGCAGTGTCTGTCATGCCACCACAACGTGGGTGCCATTGAACAATGGCGACCCGAACGTGCCACCGACACCGACACCGGAGCCTACTCCTGAACCCATTCCGGAACCCACTCCGGAGCCGACACCTTCGCCGGTGGACCATAGTACGTTTACGGAACCTTGTGCCAGTTGTCACAACAATATTGACGCCACCGGCAAATCCGTCGATCATCCCTTGACGACCGACGCCTGTGAGAGCTGCCATACAGTGTCGACTTGGGTACCATTGCTAATACCTTTCGATCATTCGCAAGCCTTGGGCTTATGTGAGGGTTGTCATAACGGTCCCATTGCTGCGGGCAAGACCCCCAATCACATCGAGACCACAGATGATTGTTCCGCATGCCACACCACCACGGATTGGCTGCCGGCGCTGTCCGGGGGTGGCAACGGTAACGAACCACCACCAGTGCTTCCTGAAAAACCGGCCAACCATATGCCAACGACCGATGTGTGTAACGCATGTCATTTGACCGATGGTTGGGTGCTTGGCGGAGTCGATCACGATCAGGTTCTGGGGACGTGTGACAGTTGTCATGACGGTGTCACTGCAACGGGCAAATCCGATATCCACGTGCCAACCACGTTACAATGTAATGTGTGCCATTTGACGACATGGTGGATGAACAAATTCGACCACACCAATATCACTGAAGGCTGCGCAAACTGTCACAACGGCACGACCGCCACGGGACTAACTCCAAACCATTTAGCGACCGACGCCGATTGTGCAACCTGTCATGTTACAACCGGATGGCTGGAGATCATTGCACCGTGAGGTATTGTTTACAATTCCAAACGGCTTTCTTTACAAAAGCAACTCATTAGCCGTTTATAGAAGAAGCAAATTAGTTAAAGGTTTCCGGCACATCGATTTACGATGTGCCGGATTAACAATCCGCAATTGGGTACACAAACGATTAGATGCTTACGCCGGCGGTTTAGTGGA
Organism: Gammaproteobacteria bacterium; assembly: GCA_022340845.1. Classification (GTDB taxonomy): domain Bacteria; phylum Pseudomonadota; class Gammaproteobacteria; order SZUA-152; family SZUA-152; genus JAJDNG01. Next base: position 13,759 of record JAJDNG010000218.1, read on the forward strand.
AGCAAAATGAACAACCTGTAATTCCCCACACAAAAGACCTACTTGTGGTTCTATCGCGTTGCACAATGCACCTAACCCCTGGCGTTTATTGGTTTTCTGGGCCCCGAACTTGTGATACCGCAATTCCAATCCAACGGGTTTAAGACAGCGAACTGATTACCGCAGTGGTCTCTGGTGAAGAAAACCTTAACACTACGGTTGAATCTTTGTTCCCAACACGTGCAGAAACTTAGCCAGCCAGTCAGAATGAGCTGGCCAGGCCGGTGCACTGACCAGATTGCCGTCTA
>JAJDNG010000222.1 GCA_022340845.1 Gammaproteobacteria bacterium
TGGATTGCAAACAATTAACTGTTAACTGGATCGCAATTGTCCGCTGTCAGGTCCAGTTGCAGCAGAGCATTAGAACTCACAAAATTATACTCAGTAGCGTGCATAAAATTCCAGGCCTCCGGTTATGGCAGGTCGCGGCTATTCATATGTTAAAGCGCAATAAACAGATGTGCACCGGCCGTTCATAACCTCGTTGGGTGTATATGTTGGGGGCAAATGTTTGAACCCGGTCCGGGCTAATTTGGTAAACCACCCTGGTGAATACAGCTGGAGCCGTTATCACACTAACACCCAAAACAAAGCCGACGCGGTGATAACCCGGGACACACTGTATGAAAACACGGCAGTACAAAGGCCGCGCAATACTCCCCGGTGTAGTGCGCTTACATTTCGGATACGCAGACAGCAACGCGAGTGCTCTAACAGATCATTCGGCCTTTGATCCGGTGACTAGCCCGCATTTCTCACCAGACGGCCACCACACCTCAAGATTAAATGGAAAAACAAACGATTGTGCAATTCATAGCCTTAACACGCTGTTTTAACTTTCGGCCTATCGCGGTTCTAGCTTGTCTTCGTGTCCGTATGCTTGCGCTTCACTCAAGTCATAGCTACTGCTATGGCTTTCGCTCCAGAGCGGCACCTACGAACACGAATTCTTCGCCAGCTCCCGCGATCCTGGTGAGAAATGCGGGCTAGCTCTACAGAGCTGAAATCATTGCTCTGCAAGGTTGAAAAAATACCCGATTATAATGCTATGTAATAGGTTTATTCCTTGCTGGAAAATGCTATCTGTCCGGCGCAAGATAAAGTTTCGGTGATTTTTATCAATGCGAGGGGAGAATGATTGAAATAGCATTTTCCTAACTTTGCCAAAGTGCCAGGATTGAGCGAGTCAGAGACTCCTTGAAAATTTGGCAGATGTATACAGTGCGGCGGATGCTAATTGACAAGCGCCGGATAAAAAGCAATGGAGGCCACTTATGCGTACATTGGCAAAAAAAACCAAGAATGCCCAGCAGGACACGCCTGCTAAATCTACCAAGCCCAGTCGAACATCTTGGGGTCAAAGCGGGAATGTTAACGCCATTTTTCAATTTCAGTACACGAAAGGAAATAAAGCCGCACAGAGATTGCTACGTACTGCAAAAAAGAACGCCGACGCGGGTTCGGTAAATAGCGCGTCAACTGCGCTTGTCGACTTCAACAATATACCTGTCTCCCCTGATGTACGTAGTAGAATCCAGCCCAAACTGAAGGTGAATCCCCCAAAGGATCGGTACGAGCAACAAGCGGATCGGATCGCCGACGATGTGCTGCGACAGCAAACGCCGGAGAAAAGCGAGGTTGTCGCGGAAAACACACTTCAAACCAAAGCCGGATCGAACCGATCGATTACCGTATCTCCCAATTTCCAACATCGTGTTTCAGCGTTACAAGGCGGCGGACAGCCGCTGCCTCCAACCGAAAGAGCGTTTTTTGAACCGCGATTCGCATCCGATTTTTCTCAAGTACGAATTCATAATGATAGCCAGGCGGCCAAAGCGGCCAGAGCGATCAATGCGCATGCTTTTACCTCGGGGCGGGATATCGTTTTCGGGGGTGGGGAGTATCGACCGGGCACGACTGAGGGTAAGCGTTTATTGGCGCATGAGTTGACTCATGTGGTTCAGCAAAGAAATACCTTCAACAGCGGCATGAATTCAGCCGAAACCGTACAACGTGATGATATCACTCTAATGAGTATCACGCCTGAGTATGCCAGGGGGCTGTCGGATGGCGATCTCGATGAGCAGATTCAGGTGCTAATCGAACAAGTTCAAAGCATTGAACCCATGAGCATATCGGCTCCGGAAGGGGAGGAAGTATTCCGGCCCGGTAGCGAAGGCGAGTATGAAGCTGCTCGCGCCAATCTTGCGGTTCTCCAAGCAGAACGACGGCGAAGAATTGCGGAACGACACAGAAGACACCTAGCGGTGACTCGAACGACCGTAACGCCTCAGTCCGCCAGCGGGCTATCCGATGAAGACCTCAGAGAACAGATTCGAATCCTGACAGAGCAGATTCAAGGCCTGGAACAATCAAGGTTGACGCCGCTCGAGTGTGTAGAACTTCCGCTCGAAGAACAAGCTGAACTTGAAACGGCTCGATCTAATCTCGCCATTCTCCAGGCGGAACGGCAGGAAAGAAATCGGGATGTTACCCAAATAGCCATCACTGCCGTATACGCCACAAGATTGCCGGATGAAGATCTCGAAGAACAGCTCGGTATCCTGGCAGAACAGATTCAATGCCTTGAAGAGCTAAGAGTGTCATCACTGGAGGGCGAAGCATTTCCGCTTGAAAGCGAAGTGGAATATGAAATCGCCCGATCCAATTACACCATTCTTCACGAAGAACGGCGGCGCAGGCGGGCGGAAGGCAGAAGAAGACGCATTCGTGGGGCCGATTGGGGGAGTTTCGCAAGACCTGCCGATATTGATGTCACCATCTCCCTTGAAGACAGAATAGTGTACATAATGGAAACGCTTGTGGACCAATATAACTACTCAGTTGATGGTGCAGCCGCACTAGTCGGCAATCTTTGGGTGGAATCGGGCGGTACCTTTGCACCCAATATTCTGGAAGGCGGGAGGTTAGCGCAAACCGGGGAGCCGGCACCTCACAGGGGCGGCGTCGGACTGGTGCAGTGGACCGGTGGGCGCCGCCGGGCAGTCCTTGGCACCGAACAAGGCGTCGATATTCTTTTCGACATGGATGCCCAAATTGCCTACATGGTCCGAGAACTCCAAGGCACCTACGCAGGGGTCAACAATGTACTGAACAATCCTCCCAGCCTGCAATTGGCAACCCGCAGGGTCTTTAGAGATTACGAAACGCCACAACCCGTCGTGGACTGGAGGCATGCCGTTAACGCGGGTAACCCGGCGGAAATACAAAGAACAGAGCAAAGAATGAATAGGTTTGAGCAGGTGCGAACAAACCGGGCCATTCGGGCAAGGACTATGTATCTTCACGAGAGTACTGAGTAATAAAGAACATGCCAATGGATTCATACCGTTGGATTCGCAAGGTATGGAAGGCATAATTGAGCTACGAAGCAGATCTGGACAGATTGTGAAAGCCTAAACCGCCGCGCAGCTTGTTGCATATGGTGGAAAGAAATATGATAGTGTCTGTTTTCAATTTAGCCTAGATCGCCATTAATGGGTATGTGCTCGTAACAGACACTCAGTATTAATTCCCGATTGCGGACGCTGGCCCACCCACTGCGTGGGCCAACAAGTAGCATATTAGTCTCGAAGTATTTGATCCAAAGGACGGCATGCATTGTCATAATCAGGTTGGATGTGAGTATACGATGGTCAAGGATGAACAAGTGCCGCGGGAGGCGGCTAGGGGGGAGCGGTGATCATTGTTGTTTCAACATTCCTATGACCCAATAGACTCTGAATAGTGCGTATATCAATTCCTTTCGCCAAGAGATGACGAGTACCAAAGGCAGGCGCTTTAGGCGACACTATGTCGCTACGTGTATGGCCCGACATGTTTCGAAATATTTGCTTTCCTTGCAGCCTGTTAAAAAGCTTTGCGTAACGTTGAAGGAAAAGCGTGCCATCGAGCTTTGTGTGAGGTATCACGCCAGGGGCGAACGACGGTTGAAGGGCAGACACCTTTGCCCGCTCTAACCGTAATGGACCTGAGGTCGAAATCAATATCTGTCAGGCGTAAAGTGACGCATTCGCCTATGCGAAGGCCTGTGCCGTCCATGATTAAGCCGCTAATCGAGTCGTTCCACTTATTATTAACCAGCGTTTATTCTACCTCTTGTTGTCACATAACCACAGAAATTGGTTTACAGCGGTTTATCCGTCTGAGGTTTCCTGAAAGGCATTTCCATCTTCAGTACTCCACGATTTCAGTACTCCACGATATAGTAAATCGATAGTGTTCAAAGCAACGCCGAACATAAGAATCTATTTCAAGTCATTGCAACTGGCATCGCAAAAACTGACAGAGCCTCAAGAGTGTCAACGCTTATTGGAACCAGCGGGGCTGGTCGATACCGGCGTGCGGAAAAAGCAGTTAGGCTATCATTTGCAGTCCGCCGAAGATTGGTGGGCTATAATCTGGAACAGTGGCGCGCGCCGCTTAATCAACCTGTTAGGTGACGATCAGCGGATGCAGTTTCGCATCAACCATACTAAACACATTCAGACACTGGCTTCAGACAAGGGTATTTGGTTGGATGTGGAAGTGTTGTATTCATCCGGCGTTGTGGCATAGCGCTGTTTAGGTGAATTCATCGATACCGCGCTGTGGCACGTCGGGATTGTCCTCCAGCCGGCGATTGTGATTTTGTTCATCACTGCTACGGCGCAGTTTTTTACGCCGTTCCCTATGACTTCGAGTGTCGAGTAACACGTTTTCCTGGCGCTGGCGGCGATCACCTTGACGGCGGTCTTTTTTGGTTCGCTGCCGGATGGCGGTGCGGGGTTGGTGGCCGGCCTGGCGAGGGTTGACGGGTTGAACGGCGTTTGTCTGGGCAGTCGATTTTGCCGGTTGCACAGAGGGTGTGTTTGAGTTTTGAATGCGCGCTTCGCGCACGGCCATGTCATCTTTGGGTATGTTTATGGATGTCATAAATAAACACCTGGCTGATTCTGTTTGATTCTGGCTGTAAAGCTTTTGAATCGAATCGCATCCTTTGGTTCAATTCCACTTTTACTTTAGCATGCTACATTAGTCTGTATCGGCTACCTGGACACATTTTTAAGCTCCGCCTAGAATAGTCGCCTTTGGGTGTCAGGACAATCCATGCAACTCTCTGTCAAAATAACTGTTTTGTACTTGGTTTTCAGTGCCTTGGTTTTCAGTACATTGGTTTTTAGTGCCAGGATAGGCGCTGCCCCGGCTATCGCTGCGCCGGGAAAAATCAGCGGCACGGTCAATTATTGTGACCAAGGTGGCATTTTGGGCATGAAAATTTCCCTATCCGGAAGGCAAGCTTCCATTTATACCGCCGATGACGGCAAGTTTGTGTTTGAAACTGTGACGGCGGGGCGATATGCGCTGTTTTTTGCCATTGGGGAAAAGCTGGTCCACATCAGCAATAACATTGACGTGAAAGCTGATGAGACGACCCAGTTGGGCGAGATTGCCTTTTGCGTTGCGGGCCCAAGCGATGCGGCGGGACGAGAATTGGAGATCATTACCGATTCTCAGTGCGCACCGCAGTCCCAGGTTCCCGAATGTATTGATAATGACAAGGACGGTGTGGCGGCGGCCCGGGATTGTGACGATAACAATGAACATGTGAGGCCCGGCGCGCCGGAAGTGTGTGATGGTATTGATAACAACTGCAACGGCAAAATTGACGATTTGGGCACGGTATGGATTGAGAACGGTGAAGGCATATGCCAACACGGTGCTATCGTCGTGAAATCCTGCAACCGGGGCTTTGCCGATTGTGACGCCAAGCCTGACAATGGCTGTGAGATCGATATCATGAATGACAACGATCATTGCGGCGGATGTGGCAATGTGTGCCCGTCCCTGGAGATCTGTGTGGCCGGGATTTGTTAATTTCGCACGGATATTGAGTGGAACAGACTATCTTAGTGGCGGCATTGATAATATTTTCACCACGAAGCGCACGAAGAACACGAAGGAAAACATTTTTTAACTCTTTGCGTTCTTGGTGCGTTTGGTGGTGAATAATTAAAATTTTTGGTGCCTAAATTCCATGTCACTCTGCATTCCGACACTTGAGTGGCTAAATCAAACCACACTCCGCCTCAGGTTTTGGCAAAGCCCTTGTTGTCTTGCACGTTTTTCACCGTGGGCAGATTCAACTCGTTAATGGCGACCACTTTCTGATCGCGTAAATAGTTCGCGACCACATCCCAAATTTTGGGGCCTTGCTGATCTTTATCCATTCCCGCCCAGGCGGCCACGGTGTAGTTTTTGTTGGCCTGAATGGCTTTACCGTTTAATTCCATATTGATAATACGCTTGTTGCGCGCCGCCGTGGGGTCAATGGTATAGCTCAAACCACCAATGCGAACCATGTCACCGCCTTGTTGAAAATACGGGTCGTGGCTGAAACGGTTGTCGGCAATATCTTCCAACACTTCTTTTAAGCGGGCACCGCTCATGTCATTTTTTCGAACTTCCGGGTAGGTGATGGCGGTTTGCGACATCAGATCTTCCATGGTGATGATTTGACCCGGAAGCATGGTGGTGCCCCAGCGAAATCCGGGTGAAAACGCGATTTCCGTATCCATGGTGGCCATTAAGGCATCCACTATGATCTGGTCGAAGGTGCCGTTAAATGTACCGCGACGATACAGCAACTCATTGGTCACTGCCAAAGGCTCTGCCAACTTGGATTCGAATGGTTTGCGGACCTTGGCGATGTGCGCGGCCATGGTTGCGTCCGCTTCCAGAAAATTGGAAAAAACCGGTACTAAATGAAATTTATAGTCCTGAATTTTGCCGTTGCGGTAATCAAAGTCCAGCACCGATATGAATTTTCCGGTGGTGCCTGAATTCACCACCAGAGTCATTCCGCCGCGGTTTTTAATTTCCACGGCAATGGGCACCGCATCGTGAGTATGGCCGCCCAGTATGGCGTCCAGGCCGGATACCCGGCTGGCCATTTTCAAGTCTATGTCCATGCCGTTGTGTGAGAGTAATACCACGATCTTGGCCCCATTGCCGCGCGCGTCCTGGATGACTTTTTGCAGCCGCTCTTCATGGATGCCGAATTGCCAGTCAGCGACAAAATGCCGCGGATTGGCGATGGGGGTATACGGAAAGGCCTGGCCGATGATCGCCACCGGCACATTGTTGATTTCTTTGATGACGTATGGACTAAACACCGGATCTTCGAATTCCAGATCCACGATATTTTGGGCAACGAAATCAATTTTGCCGGCAAAGTCATTTTCCAACACTTCCATTAAGCGCTCTATGCCATAGGTGAATTCCCAGTGGCCAGTCATCACATCCACGCCCAGTAATAATGCCGCATCCACCATATCCTGGGCGTTGGTCCATAACGCCGTGGCGGAACCCTGCCAGCTGTCGCCGCCATCCAGCAATAGTGAGCCGGGGCGTTCCGCCCGCAAGCGCTTGACCAATGTCGCCATGTGGGCAAAGCCGCCGGTTTTGCCGTATTTGACCGCGAGTTCCGGAAAATCTAAAAAGGTTAGGGCGTACGCTTTGTCGGTTCGGTAGTCGATGTTGTAGCGGTCCAAAAAGTATTTACCCACATAATGCGGCACGCGGTTTTTCATCTGCTCCCCGATGCCGAGGTGGATATCGGGCTCGCGATAGAAGGTTGGCGTAAGCTGGGCATGGCAATCCGTGAAATGCAACAACGACACATTGCCAAACGAGGGGATGTTGTACATTTCGCTGGGGTTGCTGCGGCCGTCAGGATCAAATGACTTTTCTATGCCGTTGATGCCGTAAGAAGACTTTGGTGCCCACAATCCCGTTGCGATGGCAGCGCCCATCAATTGTAAAAACTCGCGTCGTGAAAAGCTCATTGGATCTCCCGTTTATTTTTCGCTGCTAAAACTCAGCGTACCGGGAGTAAATCGGCAGGAATTTGGCTTGCTTTAGGGCGTTTATGCTCGTTGTTGATCTTGATCTTGAGCTGGACGGGCTGGTGAGGCATTGGGGCGAAATAATATTGAACTGGCGCATAAAAAAGGCGGAACTTGCCCGCCTTTTTTACAACTGTCGCCGAAAATTCACTGTGTTAAAAAGTGACTCCAACGGCCTTCAGAGTGTCACCTTCTTCCATGTAGTTCACCATGACACTGCCGCTGGCGCCCTTCAATCCTTCCATGATTTCTTTGTCCGCCGTAAAAGTGATGGGGCTGCGGGATTGGGCATCCTGAATAGTGAATGTGCTTTGTTCTGCATTGACGGTCATTAAACTGCCAATATGGGTACTTTTACCAGCCGCATCGCATGCCCAGGCGGTGCTTGAGGTGAGCACGGCGCACGCCATGGCCAAACCGCTTATCATTGATTTTGAGATCATACTGTCCCCCTTTGTAAACAGGATGTGGTTAAAAAACGAGGTTGTAAAAAATGTGTTCTTGGCGCCCGTAGTCTTAGGAACAAATACTACAAAATATTGTTTAATAACATAGCGAAGTGATTAACGAGTTCAATGAATTATGAATGAATTGTTTGGATTTGCAACATCAGATTTTGTACTGGTTTTAATGGATTTTGAGCTGGCCGGATCGCCTATGGCTGGGCGTTCCAACATAAACGTTCCGTCATAAACGTTCCACCATAAAGAAAGGAGCTTTACGGCCGATGCAATAAGTGTGCTGTATTGTATTTAATGCAGCACACGGAGAAAACAATTGGCGCATAGGGATTATGGTTTAAGCCTGGATTGATGTAATGAGTATCCACTTTACGAGGGCAACGAATGAATGTGCAAACCATACGCGAGTTAGAGGAGCAATTGGAAGGGATGTCCCGGCAGGAACTGACAAAATTTACTAAGCAGTGTTTATGCCATAAGTTGTATTCAAACCAGCCTATGTCTAACCAGTTAGATCCTGGTGTTGTGTTGGATATGATCCATACCGAATATTTACGCCGGGGCCTGGAAAAGCACTACGATATGACCTACGAGTCTGTGGCAAAGAATCCTAACGTTTGCAACGCAGCATAACTCACCTCCAGACAGCCTACTTTTCATCCAGGACTGGCGCTGCATTCCAGCAGGGATACAGCGTCCAGTTCTTTCTGTTTACCATTTTCTTGATCCAGCGCAACACAAAAATCCGCTAACCGGTTAACAATTTCCAGTTAGCGGTTCTGTCATTTGTATTCCCGTACTCCCACCAATAAGGTCGGCAATCTGTTTGGCCATACCTTGATTTAGTCTATTTTACGGTGTGATTGCGGGTTGAACCGCCCGAATTGAGCTTAAGGCGTTGAAACAATGGGGAAATTACAAAAAAAGAATATTGTATAAGTAAATACTTATCGATTAAATAAAAAGAATTTAATTTACTTTATGCATTACCCTTTTATAATTTGCCCTCCATTGGAGAGGTTTTATTCTCAATTCCATTGAGCGAGATGAGAATTGCAAGAATTTTCATATAGTTATACTTCATCAACTAAAAAACGAGGACGGCCCTATGGCGAAAAAATATGATGCGGGTGTGAAAGAATACCGCGAAACCTATTGGATGCCAGAATACACACCAAAAGATACTGATATCCTGGCATGCTTCAAAGTAACCCCACAACCCGGTGTGCCCCGTGAAGAGGTTGCTGCAGCGGTTGCGGCTGAATCTTCCACCGGCACCTGGACCACTGTTTGGACTGACTTATTAACCGACCTGGATTATTACAAAGGTCGCGCTTACGCCATTGAAGACGTTCCCGGTGACGATACTTGTTTCTACGCGTTTGTTGCATACCCAATCGATCTGTTCGAAGAAGGTTCGGTTGTCAACGTCATGACTTCCTTAGTGGGTAACGTATTCGGCTTTAAAGCACTGCGTGCTCTGCGTTTAGAAGACATTCGTTTTCCGGTCGCTTATGTAATGACTTGTAATGGACCACCGCAAGGTATCCAGGTTGAGCGTGATCTGTTGAACAAATACGGCCGTCCTCTGTTGGGTTGTACGATCAAACCTAAACTGGGGTTGTCCGCCAAGAACTACGGCCGTGCCTGTTACGAAGGTCTGCGCGGTGGTCTGGACTTCACTAAAGATGACGAGAACGTCAACTCTCAGCCTTTCATGCGCTGGCGCCACCGTTTCGACTTCGTTATGGAAGCCATCGAAAAAGCAGAAAAAGAAACCGGCGAACGTAAAGGTCACTATCTGAATGTAACGGCGCCAACCTCTGATGAAATGATGAAGCGCGCTGAATACGCGAAAGAAATTGGTGCACCTATCATCATGCACGATTACATCACGGGCGGTTGGTCGGCTAACACTCAATTGGCCCAATGGTGTCAAGACAACGGTATGTTGTTGCACATTCACCGCGCCATGCACGCCGTACTTGACCGCAACCCACACCACGGTATCCACTTCCGCGTATTGACCAAGATCCTGCGTCTGTCCGGCGGTGATCACCTGCACTCCGGCACGGTTGTCGGTAAGTTGGAAGGTGATCGTGAAGCCACTTTGGGCTGGATCGACATTATGCGTGATCAGTACATCAAAGAAGATCGTTCGCGCGGTATCTTCTTCGACCAGGATTGGGGCGCAATGCCAGGCGTATTACCGGTTGCTTCCGGTGGTATCCATGTATGGCATATGCCTGCACTGGTTAGTATCTTTGGTGACGACTCAGTTCTGCAGTTTGGTGGTGGTACCTTGGGTCACCCCTGGGGTAACGCAGCCGGTGCTGCGGCTAACCGTGTTGCCGTTGAGGCCTGTGTGGAAGCCCGTAACGAAGGTCGTGAAATTGAGAAAGAAGGTAAGGATATCCTTACTAATGCGGCGAAAAGCAGCCCAGAGCTCAAGATGGCCATGGAAACCTGGAAAGAAATCAAATTCGAATTCGATACGGTTGATAAATTGGACGTTTCACACAAGTAATGTGCTGAACGGTCGGGCCTTGCACTGGCAGGGCCCGGCCACCAAAAGCTTAATCAATTTCAATTCACGAACTCGAAAACACTATTTAGGAGTAAGTCACAATGAGTGATATGCAAGATTACAAATCCAGCTTGAGCGATACTTCAAGCCGTAAGTTCGAAACTTTCTCATACCTGCCTGCGATGGATGCTAAACAAATCCGCAAGCAGATTGAATACATCGTCAGCAAAGGCTGGAATCCCGGTATCGAGCACACTGAGCCGGAAAATGCGCGCAGCCACTACTGGTATATGTGGAAACTGCCTTTGTTCGGTGAAACCGATGTCGATGCCATTCTCGCCGAAGTTGAGAATTGCCACAAAGCCCATCCAAAGAATCATATTCGTCTGCTTGGCTTTGATAACTTCGCGCAATCAGCAGGCGCTGCGATGGTCATCTACCGCGGTAAAACTGTTTAATTTCGCAGGGCGATTTTAAAGCACTAAGCCCCTGCCCGACACCATGCGGTCAGGGGCTTTTTATGTACAGGATGTACGGTATATCGCGAGAGGCACGACGCCGGTAGCGATTATGGTCAGGATGTACGGGCAGAAAAATGCTCCTGCATTTTCCGCACTCCCGCCATCCTTGGCGGTCGTATCTCGCGAGAGGCGGGACGCCGGTAATGACGTAACAAAATAGAATAGAGACGCTATGAGTAAACCTGATAAATACGTAGGCATTCAAAATGACATTAATGGTGGCATGACCACGATTGGTAAAATTATTCGTGATGCCTGGGTGTTTGAGCTTATTCCGGAGACCGAAACCTGTGAAGGCTGGAACCTGGCAGGGATTGATGCTCTCATGGACAAGGTCAATAAAGAGTGGGATAAATACGGTTGCATGGTGAGCCAACTTCCTGATGAATTACGCCAACGCCATGAACGAATCCATGGTGAGGCGATTAATAAAGCCCGTGCGGCAGGTTGGTCGGGCGATCACGAAACAGATGATGAAGATTAACGGATAACATCGGAAAATAATCCAAAGGTGTGTTATGTCAAAAAATGAACTGACCGTAAATGCAAAACAATACGTAATCAAAACTGAACCTTATTATGAGGCGGTCGCAAACGAAATAGAATTATATGAAGCGGCATACAACGCCCGCATGCCTATGATGCTAAAAGGCCCTACCGGTTGCGGGAAGTCGCGCTTTGTGGAGTACATGGCATATAGGCTTGGCAAGCCGCTGATTACGGTTGCTTGTAATGAAGACATGACTGCCTCTGATTTAGTGGGCCGGTTCCTGCTGGATAAAGAAGGCACCAAATGGCAGGATGGGCCGCTAACCACGGCAGCACGTATTGGCGCCATCTGTTATTTGGACGAAGTGGTGGAAGCACGTCAGGATACGACCGTGGTTATCCACCCGTTAACAGATCATCGCCGCACCTTGCCGCTGGACAAAAAAGGCGAGTTAATCGCGGCGCATCCGGATTTTCAATTGGTGATTTCCTACAATCCCGGTTACCAAAGTTTGATGAAAGATTTAAAACAATCCACTAAACAGCGGTTTGGCGGACTGGACTTTGATTATCCGGAAGAGAAAATCGAAACGGAAATTGTTACTAAAGAGTCTGGTGTTGACAGCGCCACAGCGGGTAAGTTGGTGCAGATCGCCCATCGTGCGCGTAATCTCAAAGGTCATGGGCTGGATGAGGGTATTTCTACCCGGCTATTGGTCTATGCGGGTCAGCTAATCCATAAAGGTATCGACCCGATGGCCGCTTGCAGTATGACTATGGTGACTCCGTTAACGGACGACCCTGATATGCGAGATACTTTAAATGCGGCAGTGCAAACGTTTTTTGGCTGATACTTTCTATTGCAACTGAATCCACTTTTCATAACTCATTATTTGCAGAAAAGATGAGAGGAAGATACTAGATCCGCATGGCCATCAAACTTGAAGATTACGAAGAACATTTGAAAGATGCCGCACCTGTAGTGCGCGACCTATTGGCAAGTACGTTTCAGGAAGCGTCTCACGTCATGTCGCCTGCCGGCTTGGAAGCCTATTTGGAAGGTGCTAAAGGGCTGTGTAATTTAGGCCGTGGTACAGACCTTGTCGTTTCCTATTTGCAAGTCATGCCACAGGTGGTTAAAGAATGTGGTGAAGACATCATTAGCGATTGTACCAATGCGGCGATGAAACTGTCGTCAATGACGTCGGGCGAAGTCATTTCATTGCTATTCAATAGTTTGCCTACCGCCTCACGACGCCTGGGTGATGCGGAACTGCTACGGGGCTACCTTACCTTAATTCATCAAATGTCTGGAACAGCGGCGCGTGGTTTGCGTCCCATGTTAAGTCATATGGACGAGCTGTTATCCAAATTAACCTTGAGTGGGTTACGGCGTTGGGTTAATTTTGGTGCCCAGGCCTATCGGCGTGATTTTGATAATCTCACAGCTTATTTCAATTTGGAGTCCAACGACAGTAAGGCGGTTTTGCAAAAAGAACGCCGTGGCGTCTTGTTCATCGACACCCAACGCAAGTTGAATTTTTACCTGCGCGCATTATGGGGTAGGGATTTTTTCATGCGCCCTACCGGTGCTGATTACACAGATTTTAGGCCTTATATCGAGGCGCACATTATTCACATGCCGGACGCCGTCGATAATTTCGGTGATGTGCCCGGATTAGAGCTCTACCGTGCGACAGCCGCCCACATGGCCGCTCATCTCTGTTACACCCAGTCGCGTATTTCCGCTGAGCAACTGAGTCCGGCGCAAATGTTTTTCATTGCTTTCGTGGAAGATGCGCGGGTGGAATACAAAGCCATTGCTGAATTTCCCGGGCTTAAAAAGCTGTGGCGTTCTTTATTAGACGTTGAATACGAAGGGGATGTTGAGCATCCCACCATGATTGTATTGGAGCACTTGGCGCTGATGCTGTTGGACGCATCTGTTACTTGTGATGATACAGAACTCAATGCCTTCGCCGAGCAATTTCATGGCAAGATAGAAGAAAATAGAGATAACAATAATTTCTCCTGGCACATGGGCATGGAATTGTTCAACCTGCTCATCGCTCGTAAAGCCGTTCCCAGTTTGCGTATCCTGGAAAGAATTCGCATTCCCTATCGTGATGATAATCGGTACGTTTGGGAGTTTGAGGAATTCAGCTGGGAAAAAGGCATTGAATACATTGCCGCGAGTCAAGCGCAAGTGCGTAAGACCGTGAGTGTGATGGAAATGGCCAACGAAGTGGACTGCGAACTGGCCGGTGATGATGCGCAGGAAATATGGACTTGTCCTACCGAAATGTACCCCTACGAGGATGATCTTACCGGCAATACCAAAACTTTCAATGAAATGTGGGGTAAGGAACCGGTTTCAGACCCATTTCACTATCAGGAGTGGGATTACCAAATCCAGTTGCATCGCCCGGATTGGGTAACGATTTACGAGCGTCGCCAACCCAAAGGCAACCCTGAGGATGTTGAGAAAATACTCACGGAACACAAACCCATTGCCCATCGGATTAAGCAAATTATTGATTTGCTCACCCCGGAGGGTGTTCAACGGGTGCGCAACATGGAAGATGGTGACGAGATTGATATTAATGCCGCCATAGATGCTATGGTAGCCATCCGTATGGGCGAGCAACCCAATCCGCGTATTACCATGCGCAATGTGTTAATGAATCGCGACCTGGCCGTTGTCGTGTTAATGGACTTATCCGAATCCACAAATGAGACGGTGCAAGGCTCCGATAAAACCGTCCTGCAATTAACGCGAGAAGCGGTCACTTTGGTCGCAACGGCAATAAATGGTATCGGCGATCCTTTTGCTCTGCATGGTTTCGCCTCCGACGGCCGTCACGATGTGCAATATTTTCGGTTCAAAGATTTCAACCAACACTTCGATGATGAGGCCAAATCCCGACTCGCGGGTATGCAAGGCGGACTTTCCACACGCATGGGGGCTGCCATGCGCCATGCGGGCCAGCACCTGCTCAAACAACCAGAGCGGCGCAAACTGTTGTTGTTGGTGACCGACGGTGAACCCGCGGACATTGATGAGCGTGACCCCCAGCACTTGCGTCATGATACGAAAAAAGCCGTCGAGGAATTGTACAGCAAGGGCGTACTGACGTATTGCTTGACGCTGGATCCCAACGCGGATGCTTATGTGAAGCGTATTTTTGGGGCTAATAATTACACGATCATTGACAATGTGCAGCGCTTGCCAGAACAATTACCCACGTTGTTTGCCAGCTTAACATCGTAGCATTAGCGCCTTTTTGGGGTGCAATCCGAGGGCGAGCCATTCAACACGAAGCCACCAAAAGCACGCTGAAAAAACCAGATTTAATCATTTCTCGGTAAATAATGTGGCATCGTGGTAATCTTCATACAAGATTTCACTCAGGACAAACCCTTGCGTGCCGTATTTAAAAGTCAATCAATTTGCGGAGAGTCCCGGGAATCCCTCAAAATAATTAAACTTTTTTCCAGTTTCGGTTTCTCACTATGCACTAAGTGATGATACTGCGCTATTATTGTACCGCCGAGTATTTGTCGATTCAGCGAAATTCAGTAAAAAAAGCAGTTGATCCATTGTGAGACACATTGCATACTTTGCCCATGAGATCCCGTTTACACGATGTGCCGATTCTAAAAACCACGCCCACGTGCATTGAGGCGATGTACTACAATCGGGTGCGAATTGCTTTATCCAGAATTGACAATCCGTTACGCATTGAATTGATTAATTTGCGGGGCCTCGATATCGTTATTGATGATGAAGTCTGGGTGTGTGTTGACCGAACGTTAAACGATTTGCCCATATTCGCCTGGACGGATTTCGAATACAATGCGCGCCAAAACCTGTTTGAACCCATTGCCTGCCGATTACGTTTTTATCACAACCATGCGGATTTGATCTGCGGTACGGTGCTGGATCTAATCAACCGCAACTTAGATGCTCGTTTGTCGCGTTTGCGCGAACACCATATACCATCAAAAGTGACGTACTTACGTACGAAAAAAAGAAAGCTAAGTAGATTTACGTAATCGATTTACCGGTATCATTTTCCTCGAACTCCCTCTTTAGATGTTCTCTTAAATATCCCTATACTCAACTCAGTTTATCTTGTGGTAGCACCAATTTTTTTGATAATCTCTTTTTTTATAACGTTAGTTTCGAACCGGGAGGTTCAGGCTAAGCGAGGCTTAGGTTCAGGAAAATTGAGGACTTAGGATTTAGGACTAAGTGAAGGTCTAACGTCAGACCATAATATTTTACTTGAAACACAGCTGGGATGTAGGGCAAATAAATAAATACTCTAATATATACTACAAAAACTGTAATAGGGGAGGAAAAATATGAAACATATACTAATATCCGTGGCCGCTGCCATGATTTGTCTGTTCGCTCTAAATGCACCTTTGGTTGCCGGTGATCAACACCAAGCCGAAGGTGTGGTTAAGAAAATTAATACGGACGATAAAAAAATCACCATCTCCCATGGACCGATTAAAAGCATGGGTATGGATGGAATGACCATGGACTTCGCTGTATACGATCCCGCTATGCTGGATGAAGTACAGGAAGGTCACAAAATCAGCTTTGTCCTTGAGGAAGACAAATCCGGTAATCTTGTCATCATGGAATTGGAAGACAAGGGGATGGCCAAAGGTGACATGGCTTCCGGAGAAGAGCATTCCCACCATCACGATCACTAAATAGTTATAACGAAACGACAAGAGTACAATTCAGCTTATATCGATTGCTAGCATTAATACCTGTTAAAAAATGCCCGTATTTTTTAACGGGCATTTATTTGCTTGTGTGTGAAATAAATGGGTATTGAAGAAAAATAAAACGACTATTGTGTTTGTAAACCACGCAAATGGTAATAAAACCGGGGAGATAGGCTAAATGAAAACAATTCGACAATTCATATCACAACCACAAAGTTTTGCGCGAAAAAGTTTTGTGCAAAAAGGGCGGCGCACACTGTTGTTTGTTGCCGGCGCAACCGCAATGGTTGTGACACAAGCCAGTATGGCCGCAGAAGAAATGAATCATGAACATCACAATATGGAAATGGATCACCAGGAACATGCCACCCATGCTGGCCATGGACCCCACGGTTCGCATATACACCATCAACACAGCAAGGGTGGGTTTATGTTTGAGCTTAGATATATGCACATGGATATGGAAGGTTTGTTGGATGGTACGGACAGTGTTGATACCAGAGATATATCAGGTGCGCAAATGAGTGCAACGGGACCCATGAAAGATCCTCGTTTTCCGTATATGATGGCGCCCACCGAAATGACTATGGATATGGTAATGGCAATGGCTATGTACGGGTTTACAGATAGGTTAACAGGTATGGTCATGTTGAATTACTTATCCAATGAGATGGATATGGTCATGCACATGTACATGTCGACGGGTATGCCTATGGGGGATATGACAGGTTCCATGGATACCAGTGGTATTGGTGATACACGAGTTGGTGCCATGTACAACATAAATAAAAAGTTTATGGGTTCGTTAGCCCTGAGTTTGCCAACAGGAAGTATTGATGAGAAAACTGATATGATCATGACTGGGACTAATATTGTGAACGGCAATCCCATGCGTACTGAAAATCTAGGTATGCAAGCGCCTTATGGGATGCAACTAGGCTCCGGTACCTACGATTTAATCCCATCAGTAACCTATAAGGACGAGATGGGAAATTCGGGTTGGGGATCACAATTTGAGTACACATACCGTATTGGTGAGAACGATAACAAATATACCTTGGGCGACAAAGCTGAGTTAACTGCGTGGTATGTGCATAAGGTTGGCGGATTTGTTCATCTTTCGGGTCGATTGGATTATTTAAATTGGCAAGGTATTGAAGGACAAGACCCAAACCTGAATCCTATGATGGCGCCTACAAGCGACCCTGATGCTACCGGCGGCCAGCGACTGGATTTACTACTGGGTTTGACTGGTGTATTTGGCGGCCACCGCATCGGACTGGAAGTGGGTAAACCCATTTACCAGGACTTAAACGGTCCGCAAATGGAAACCGATTTAGTTTACAGCCTCGGTTATCAATTTATGATGATGTAATTTCCAGTTCGCCGGCCCGGGGCTTTGCCGGGCCGGTTTTATCCTTTCTCGCCTATCCTCCCTTCTTTGATTTACAATAGCCATCTGGGGTTTTCATTAAAACAATAATATCGGGGGTAATATGTCGAACCGGTTGTATAAATTACAGTACAACAGGGTGGTAGCGGAGGGGCGTGGCTTTTCCTGGGTTGCGTTTTTTGTCCTGACAGTTTGGCTGCTGTCCGCGGTCACCACTCACGCTCTGGCGGAATCCATCCCAGGCTTGTTAACCCTGCAGGATGCGGAACGAATCGCCATCAACAATGATCCGCTTATCGCTCGAACGAAAGCGGTTGAAGAAAGTTTTCGCGATAAAGCCATTGCGGCGAACCGCTGGCCGGATCCCAAATTGACGCTGGGGATTGCCAACCTATCCATGGAGACGTACGACTTCGAAGATGAAGCCATGACCCAAATGATCGTGGGGATTTCACAGCGTTTTCCCGGATGGGGCGAGTTGAAGGCCAAATCCGGCCGGCTTTCCGAATTGGCCGGGGCTACCGCCGCTGAGCTTCAAGACAGGGAATTGCGCACCCGCTTGGCAGTTCGTAAGGCATGGCTGGATATGCACTATCAATATCAAGCGGAGCAACTGGTCAAGCAAAGTACCGAAGTGTTCGACCAATTAAAGGAAATTACCCGCCTGCAATATCGTGCCGGCCGGGGGAGTCAAAGGGATGTGATCAACGCGCAATTGGAAAAGAGTTTATTGCGGGACCGCCAGACGATGATTCATACCCAATGGCTAACGGCCAAAGCGCAACTCACTAAATGGCTGGGAGCGTCAAATCGAGTTGAGGAACTGAACACCGGCTTCCCAGATTTACCGCCACCTCCATCAAATCAACAACTTAGGGGTTTAGTAGAGCAACATCCCTGGCTGCGGGCCGCCCAAAATCGTGTTACCGCTGCGGAAAAAGGTGTAGACTACGCCAAAGCCCAAACATGGCCGGAATGGTCGATAAACTTACAATACGGGCAACGGGGGGCGGAAAGGGCCGATTTGGGCTCTGCGATAATCAATGTGGATTTGCCATTGTTTACCGGAAACCGCCAAGATCGGGAAATCAGCGCCAGCCAGGCGGAACTTAACGCAACTCAGAGAACAGTGGACGATCAGCGCCGCCAGTTGCGCGAGCAAGTGGATGTCCAGTGGTCTGTTTATGACCAGGCCGGACAACGGTTGAGTTTGTATGAAAGTAATGTATTGCCGGAGGCAAAACAAAATACCGAGACATCCTTGAGCGCCTATCAGGCCGGGGTTATAGAATTCGGTATACTGGTGCGGGCCAGGCTTACTGAGCTGAACAGTGAATTGCAGTATCTTAAATTGAAAATCGATAAAGCCAAAGCGCAGGTAGAGTTGTTGTACCTAAGCGGGAGTTAACACTATGGGAAGTGCGGATCCATTTGGTAACGACAAATCCTCTATTGTCGATAGCCTGAAATGGTTGAAATACAAAATTGATAGCGGTCAGGCGAAACGCTCCGCTAAAAGCGGAACCTATCGCCCCGCTTCCGCGGATTCCATGGCTCAGCAAAAACACCCCGAATCAATTCCGCCTAATGGGCAGCAACCGGTTTTACGTACTAATACCTTTATCCAGATTCTCATTGCCTGCATAGTGGCGGCAATCCCCATCACTTTTTATCTGGCGCAAACTGACGATCTGGAAAAGGCTGTGGTGTCAGTGGGTAAGGACGTCATGGGCGAGGGTAAGTCGCGAAACACGCAGCGAGAAAAACTTCTGACGAATTCACCTGCGCAACGAAGTGAAAATGTTGGGGCAATAGGGACCGGTGAGCCCAGCGAAACCGTTGCCCAGGCTATGGACGATACGGCGATGGAGCATGCGGCAAAGCATGCACAACAGAATTATGTATGCCCTATGCATCCGGATGTCATTACCGACGATCCTAACGCAACCTGTCCGATCTGCGGCATGGACCTGGTTCCGTTGGAAGCGGGCGGTGAAGCCGGCATTGTCAAGTTAACGCCTACTGTGATGAACTCGCTGGGCGTGAGGACCGCCAAGGCCAAGCGACGCACCTTATACCGCCGTATCGACAGTGTGGGATACATTAATGTGGATGAGAACAATTTGCGCACCATCAGTTTACGCTCCGAGGGCTGGGTAGAGCGGCTCGTGGTGAAAACTTCCGGTGAACGGGTGACCAAAGGGCAATTGATGATGGAATTGTATTCGCCTCTATTGGTCAACGCCCAGGAAGAATACCTGCAGGCCATGCGACACAACAACGAGCTGTTAGCCAAAGCGTCGCGGGAGCGGTTAATCGCTTTGGGTGTGGCCGAAGAGCAAATCGCCGCGTTGGAAGAAAGCAAAACGGTGGAACCGTTGGTTAAAGTGTATGCCCCTCAATCTGGAATCGTGTCAGAACTTAATGTGCGTGAAGGTATGTTCGTCAAACCTTCGCAAAATCTATTGAACCTGGTGGATTTGTCCAGTGTTTGGCTAATGGTGGATATTTTCGAACGCCAGTCCGACTGGGTGAAAACCGGTCAACGCGCGGAGGCGACTTTGCCGTTCATGCCCGGAAAATCCTGGGAAGGCAAAGTGGAATACGTTTACCCGAGTCTGGATGCATCCACTCGCAGCTTAAAAGTCCGGTTGCGGTTCGATAATTTTGATGAAGACTTGAAACCCAATATGTACGCCGATGTGACCATATACGCTAAACCCAAGCGCGAAGTGCTCACCATTCCGCGGGAAGCGCTGATTCGCACCGGTAAGGAAAAACGCGTCGTTGTCGCCCTGGGGGAAGGTAAATTTATCCCCATGCCCATCAGTATAGGCATGGAAACCGATGACCGGGTGGAAGTGCTCGGTGGTCTGGCCGAAGGGGACGAGGTGGTCACATCCAGTCAATTCCTGATCGACTCCGAGAGCAGCCTTAAGGCGGCATTGGCGCGTATGGCGGGCGGGTAAGACACAAAAGAAGGATTGATCACCAGGACGCCAGGGATTTTATAGTTAAAAACACAATTACTCAGTTGCCTTATACCCCGCACCAATGGTAGGGAGGAGTGGGTTATCACTTTTCAGTCTTGGCGTTTCGGTGGTTATAATAAAAAAATATGATTGCACATATTATTCGTTGGTCAATTGAAAACCGTTCGTTGGTTTTAATCTTCACTGTATTGTTAGCGGCGTGGGGCGTGTTCGCCGTTAAACAAACTCCCCTGGATGCCATTCCTGATTTATCCGATCTTCAGGTCATCATCAAAACCACTTACCCCGGGCAGGCGCCGGAGGTAGTAGAAGATCAAGTCACATATCCCATTGCCAGCGCCATGTTGTCGGTGCCCAAGACAACAGCGGTAAGAGGGTACTCTTTTTTTGGTGATTCCTATGTGTATGTGATTTTTGAAGAGGGTACCGACATATACTGGGCGCGTTCCCGTGTGCTTGAATATCTTAATCAAGTTGCCAGTGCGTTGCCGGCGTCGGTGCGTGCCAATTTAGGTCCGGATGCCACGGGCGTGGGTTGGGTATATCAGTACGTACTAGTGGATCGAAGCGGCGAACACGATATTTCCCAGTTGCGAAGCCTGCAGGATTGGTTTTTGAAATTTGAGTTGCAAACCGTGCCCGGCGTGGCCGAAGTGGCAACAGTCGGAGGTATGGTCAAACAATACCAGGTGGTCATCGACCCCGACAGGTTGCGTGCTTTTTCCATACCCTTGTCCAAAGTCCGAACCGCAGTACAGAGAGCCAATCAGGAGGTGGGCGGCTCGGTGATTGAACAGGCGGAAGCTGAATATATGATCCGGGCCAGAGGTTATATCGAAAATCTGGATGATTTGCGTAATATCCCCATTTCCAAAACCGACAAAGGCACCCCGGTGTTATTGGGTGACGTGGCGGAAATCCGCTTAGGTCCGCAAATGAGGCGCGGGATAGCCGATTTCAACGGCATCGGTGAGGTAGTCGGCGGTATTGTGGTCATGCGCTGGGGTGAAAATGCCCTGAATACGATCAACGCGGTTAAGGAAAAGATCGCTCAACTCAAGCGCAGTTTGCCTCAGGGCGTGGAACTCATCGAAGTTTACGACCGCTCCGATTTGATTAAAAGCTCGGTGCTGAATCTGCGCGATAAACTGGTTGAAGAGTTTATTGTGGTCGCGGTGGTCTGTCTTATCTTTTTGTTTCACCTGCGATCGGCGTTAGTGGCCATTGTTATATTACCGTTGGGTATATTGACCGCGTTTATCGTGATGCAGTGGCAAGGTATCAACGCCAATATTATGTCGTTGGGCGGCATAGCCATCGCAGTAGGTGCCATGGTGGATGCGGCTATAGTGATGGTGGAAAACGCCCACAAACATTTGGAGCGGCAAAAGACCTTAAAAGAGGAAATCAGCCGCTGGGAGATTATGCGCCGGGCCTCTGCGGAAGTGGGGCCTGCGTTGTTTTTCTCGCTACTGATTATTACGTTAAGCTTTCTGCCGGTGTTCACCCTGGAGGCGCAGGAAGGCAAATTATTTTCTCCCTTGGCATTTACCAAAACCTATTCCATGGCCGCCGCGGCAGGATTATCCATTACGTTAATGCCGGTACTGATGTTTTATTTTATACGTGGCCACATTGCCCCAGAGCATAAAAATCCCTTAAACCGAATTTTAATTGCGATGTACCGACCAGTGATCAACCTGGTTCTACGCCACCCCGCGGTCACAGTGGTATTGTCCATCGTGATTGTTGCCAGTTTGTATATACCGCTGAATGAACTGGGTTCGGAATTCATGCCGGAACTGGACGAAGGGGATTTGATGTATATGCCCACCACGTTTACCGGGGTGTCCGTGGGCAAAGCAGGGGAGCTTTTGCAAATTACCGACCGCCTGATCAAAACCGTTCCGGAGGTAGACACCGTGTTTGGTAAAGTCGGGCGTGCCGATACTGCTACCGATCCCGCGCCATTGACCATGATTGAAACCACCATACAACTAAAACCCCGTAGTGAGTGGCGCCCGGGCATGACGACCAAACGTTTGATTGCGGAACTGGACCGCACTGTTAAGTTGCCTGGATTGACCAATGCCTGGGTTATGCCGATAAAAACCCGCATCGATATGATTTCAACCGGCATCAAGACCCCTCTGGGAATTAAGGTTACAGGACAGGATTTGGCGGTTATACAGCGCGTGGGTGAAGAGATCGAAAAAGCCGTTAGAACCATACCCGGTACCCGTTCAGTGTTTTCCGAGCGAGTGGCGGGCGGCCGTTATATTGATGTGGATATAAACCGCTTGAGCGCTGCACGTTATGGATTGAACATTGCGGATGTTCACGAAATCGTCTCCAAGGCGGTAGGGGGTATCAACGTCACCGAAACCGTGGAGGGTCTGGAGCGCTATCCGGTCAATATCCGCTATCCACAAAACATCCGCGATTCGGTTGAGCGCCTCAGAGAACTGCCGGTTATTACCAACGACAAAGCGTATATCCCCCTTGGTGAGATTGCCAAAATTGAAGTGATCGATGGGCCGGGCATGGTGAAAAGCGAAAACGCCCGACGTACCGGCTGGATATACGTGGATATTCAAGGTCGGGATTTGGGTAGCTATGTCAAAGAGGCGCAGCGGGTGGTGGCCGATAATATCAAACTCCCCGCCGGTTACTCGGTGGGCTGGTCCGGGCAATACGAATATATGATGCGGGCCGAAGAGCGGTTGCGTTATGTGGTTCCGTTGACACTGGTGATTATTCTATTATTGCTGTATCTGAATTTCAGGAACTTTGCCGAATCGCTAATGGTTATGTTCGCCGTTCCGTTGGCTTTGGTGGGCGCATTCTGGTTTATATACGTCTTGGACTACAATCTGTCCGTAGCAGTGGGCGTGGGATTAATTGCACTGGCCGGGGTGGCGGCAGAATTCGGTGTGGTTATGCTGGTTTATCTGGATCAGGCTTACAAGGACAAAAAGCCAAGGGATCTTGGAGAACTGCGCGAGGCCGTCATTGAGGGCGCAGTCCTGCGGGTGCGCCCCAAAGCCATGACCGCGGCCGTTATATTAGCCGGTTTATTTCCTATTATGACCGGAACGGGTGCCGGCTCCGAGGTCATGAGGCGCATTGCTGCGCCTATGTTAGGTGGTATGATCACCGCGCCGCTGGTCTCTATGGTGTTGATTCCGGTGTTATACATCATGTGGCGGGGCTGGCAGATTGAGCGTGGCCGGTTTTATTTCACGTAATCGCCTTCCCTGACGGTATATGCCTTCATAACCATGTGTTAACCGTGGCTAAAAAGACTGCAAAAAACTTGGAATTGAAAGCATCCTAAATAGCCCTCTGGGCATCGGATGCTCGGAGCACGACTTAGTGCTTACGGTCACTCGCCAGTTTCGATATACTGACTCCCGCGAGTTCGCAAAATACCGATAAGGCCACATTATGATAGAGATTATTCCCAACTGGCATCCCATATTCGTTCATTTTACCGTTGGCTTGCTGTTGAGCGCGGTGGCGTTCCATGTGGCGGCGGTAATTACCGGCAGTGATCCGCTGAAGCAAACATTATCGAGCGTGGCGAATTGGACTTTGTGGGCGGGGACTGTCATCACCATTGCCACCGTTGCCGCCGGTTGGATTGCTTTCAACACAGTGAACCACGATACGCCATCCCATCACGTCATGCTCGAGCATCGCAATTTGGCCATGATGACTTTGGCGACTTTTATCGCGGTCGCGCTATGGTCCTGGTTCAGAGCCAAAAAAAACGCGCCGATACAGTGGCCGGTGGTAATTGCCGTGTGTATTGCGGGTGTGTTGCTTATTTCCACGGCATGGCACGGGGGGGAACTGGTCTACCGCCACGGCTTGGGCGTAATGTCCCTTCCCAAACAGGAAGCGCACACACACGGCGAAGGTGTCGCGCACGATCATGCTCCGCCAGGCGAAACACACAAGCCGGCTGACGAGCATGACCATGAGCATGACACGCACCAAGGGAGCGACGCCGAAACCTCGGCGCCATCGCCGGACAGTGAACAAACTTCACCCTCTCAGAGTGACCATACCCATGAACCCGGGCAGGAAAACCATACTCATTAGTCTTTTATCGGCAATCTATTGCCAACAATCCGTCACCGAAACGATAGGTTTATAACCATGGCATCGGTTGTTAATATCGCGTTCTTAATTCTGGTTGTTTTGTTGTGCGCTTGCGATCAAAATCCCCAGGTATCAAGTAGCAGTACCGGATTAATGGCGGAACGAAAGTATGACGCCGCGGCGCTGGCGGCGGGTGAAAAGACATTTGCGGAACATTGTGCCCGCTGCCACGGTCAACAAGCTCAAGGGCATCCACAATGGCGCAAGCCCGGCGCGGATGGCAAATATCCACCGCCGCCGCTGAACGGCAGCGGTCATGCCTGGCATCATTCCCGGACGGTATTGCACAATGTCATCCAAAACGGCAGTCCCGAAGGCCAAGGCAACATGCCGGCATGGGACGACACATTGTCCGAACAACAAATCGAGCAGGTCATTGATTATTTTCAATCATTGTGGCCCGAGCCGGTGTATGCGGCGTGGATTGAAATGCAACAAAATCAACGTTGATTCACTCACCACGAAGGTACCAAGATCACTTACGCACCAGCACCACGAAGAAAAATATATGACCGCACATGGATTTGTTTCACCAAACTTCATGCTCTCAGTGACTTCGTGATTAAATATGGTTTGTTACCCTGCAACCCAGACGTAATACACTCACTAGCCAATCAATCAACCCACTAACCAACATAGGAGATCATCATGTACGGATTTTCAGTGAAATTTTCCGGAAGCTTTGACGAAGCCGTGGAGAAAGTAACCGAAGCGTTGAAAACCGAAGGGTTTGGCGTGCTGACCGAAATCGATGTCAAAGCGACATTAAAGAAAAAAATCGATGTTGACCGCTCGCCTTACAAAATTCTCGGTGCTTGCAATCCCACTTTGGCTAACCAAGCCATTAGCGCCGAGCCCGATATCGGCTTGTTGCTGCCCTGTAACGTGGTTGTCAGAGAAGAAGACGACAAATCCATTACGGTGGCCTTTATGGATCCCGCGGCGGTATTGCAATTGGTGGATAACGATAAAGTCGGCGAACTGGCGGAGGAAGTGCGATCCAGATTGCAACGGGTTAGCACATTGCTTTGAGTCTGGTGGCACATTCGGATAACGTCTGCGATGCCAGCAGAACCACCGGTAATAGTGAGCGTCGTTTTGCCCATGCGCAATGCCGCATGTACCATCGACGAATGCCTGGAGTCTGTGGTTCACCAGACGTATCCCCATTTCGAAGTGATTCTCATCGACGATGGTTCCACCGACGAATCGCTCATCAAGGCAAGGCTCTGGAGCCGGCATGACCGGCGCATCAAACTGTACCGGCAACAGCCCCAGGGCCTGGTCGCCGCGCTGAACCATGCTCTGGCACTGGCCAAGGGAAAATTTATCGCCCGAATGGATGCCGATGACATCATGCTCCCGCACCGTTTGCAAGCCCAAGTGGAGTATCTTACCCGTCATCCCCGGACTCACCTGGTGGCCACTCAAGTAGCGTTGTTTCCCCATCATCTGGTGAGCACGGGCTATCAGGAATACATCCGTTGGCAAAACCAATGTTTGACCCCGCAGGACATGTTGGATGAAATTTATGTGGAATCCCCCATCGCTCATCCTAGCGTTATGTTGCGCCGGTCGGTGTTTGCCGAACTCGGCGGTTATAGACACGGTGACTTTCCAGAAGATTACGAATTGTGGCTACGTATGATCAACCGCAAAATGCGCTTGGCCAAACTCCCGCAAGTGTTGTTAAAGTGGCGGCAAAGCAGTGGTCGAAGTTCCAGAGTGGACAGCCGTTATGACAAACAAAAATTCGACGCATTGCGGGCACGGTTTCTTCGCAAAGATCCTAGAATTAACACTCAGCGGCCTTTGGTGTTGTGGGGCGCCGGGCGAAAAACCCGCAAAAGGGTGGCGTTACTGGGACTTAAACCCGCAGCGTGGATCGATGTGGATCGTAAAAAGATCGGTAAAACCTATATGGATGCCCCGGTGGTAAGCCATACATGGTTGCGTGAATATTCAAGACTGGATAACAGTATTCCGGTCGCGATGAAGCCATTTGTGTTAAGTTATGTTACCAATCATGGAGCAAGCCGCTTGATCGCGGACGAATTGCGCGCGAGTGGCTTTGAGCGTGGTAAAGACTATTTAATGGTTGGCTAGGAGAGAAACCGTTACATCATTTTATGAATTTCTTTCATATAGGCATTCACATCGGTTTCCAGCGAACTGATAAATTCAGAATCTAATTGTAATTTTTGGGCTGATTCGGTGCTGGCGATATCAATAGGCTGCACATTATTGAATCCATTGTTGTATCCAATTTGTTTGGTGTACAAATTCGCGAAATGGACCACCAGGAGTTCGGTGGTCACCTCAGGTGCCAAGGACAAGTCGTCGTGACATTGAGCGATGGTTTGTAAAGTCTCGGACATGTTCCAGCGTTTGAGTAAGGCGGTGCCAAACTGGTGGTGTAAGGCCTGCAACACTTTATCGATTTCCTCCACGTCCGTAATAGGATTATGGTTGGATATTTCTTTTAATATTTCCAGCACCAACACAACGCCAATGTCGTGCATAAGGCCCATATAAAAATAGTCATTAGTATTTTTTTGTTTCAGGTGTTTGGCGATCAGGCGGGCGCATTCTGCGGTGGCTAAACAATGATCGCGAAGCTTCAGTAGGATTTCAGCAAAGTTTTTGTTTTTAGATTCAAACAGGCCTTTATTGCAGAAAAACCAGATGTAGTTGATGGTGTCTTTGATGCCGATTCGGGTAATGGCATCCTCCAAAGATGAGCAATTCCGCACGCCGCGATAGCTGGCCGTGTTGGAAAGTGCTACCAGTCTGGCCGCGATGACCGGATCGTTTTTAAACAAGTCGGCGATTTCGTCGGCGGAGGCGGTATTGTTTTCCGCCATGCGGGTGAGTTTTTCAGCCACATCGGACAGCGCCGGCAATGCAAAGTCATTGTTTTTTAATTTGGTGATGATTTGATCCACGATTTGCTTTTTACTGGGTTTTTCCGCAGCCTCATTTTTTTGCAGTGCTTCGGTCAGCTTTTTGAGTAAATCCGCGCGATCAAACGGTTTGTGGATATAGCCGTCAACGCCGCCCTTAACAGCATCGATCACACTGTTTTTATCGGCTCGTGCGGTAAGCATGAAAAACGGAATCGCCTTGGTGTTTTCGTTACCTCTTACATCCGCCAATAATTCGCAGCCTGTTTTATACGGCATGTTCCAATCGGATAAGATCAGATCAAACGGATTGGATTGAATTTTCTCCCAGGCCTCCTCGCCGTTATTGGTGACGGTTAGCTCGCAGTTTAAATTATTTTTTAGTATGGTCTTCAAAGCCAGTGCGATGGCGAAATCATCTTCTGCGATCAGGATCTTGAGCTTGGGTTGTTGCAGTTGTTCAGCTGAAATGGCCATGGTTTGATTCTCGATGCGCAATGTTCAATTCAATAATTAATACTGTTGCTTTAATGCTTCTGATAATTGTTTTTCGGTCACTATGCCTTTGTCGATTAAGATTTCGCCGAGCTTTTTCTTGGTTTCTTTTAATTCGGGCAGGAGTATGTGAAATGTGCTGCCTTCGCCAAGCTGGCTTTCCACCCAGATTTTTCCACCATAATGTTGGACGATTTCTTTACAGATGGTGAGGCCCAAGCCGGTTCCCCGTTGCTCGCGCTTTTGCGAACTGTCTATCTGATGAAATTGCATGAATACCTTGGGCAGTTCCTCAGGGGGAATACCGATGCCACTGTCGATTATGGCTATATCAATCATGTCGGCGTCCGGCGCGATACCCAAAAGGTTGGTCACAAGCGTCTCGATATGGGCGGTATTGTTGCCGGGTTCTATGGGTTTTTTTAAGGTCCCCACCAGTGAAGAAGATTGATATTGATTTTCTGCGCCGGCGTTGGTGATGGTGGCCACCGGCAGAGAAGGTTGAAGTTTGCGGATGGTCTCCAGATGGTTGACCGCATTGGACTCTGCGATACTCAAGTCAACGATTGCCATATGGATATCAGAGCCATTGCAGTTTATATAGTTGGTGGCATTGGCTATGGTGTCAAAAT
The DNA here is from genome assembly GCA_022340845.1 of Gammaproteobacteria bacterium. GTDB lineage: Bacteria > Pseudomonadota > Gammaproteobacteria > SZUA-152 > SZUA-152 > JAJDNG01. The sequence continues at coordinate 28,944 of JAJDNG010000222.1, forward strand.
GCTGCAACTGAATATGCATGTTGCTGAAAATTTCCGACAGATTGTGCGCTGTACGCGCGTCACTGCTTAATAATATGGCGTTAGCCCAGCGATTGCTGCGGCTCAGGTGAATTCCAACGCTACCGGATTCGGTAAACTTCATGGCATTGGACAACAGGTTGGACAAAACCTGGACGATTTTATCGCTGTCGCCCAGAACCTTGGCGCTGTCGATTCCGCAGTTGACCTTCAGTTCCAATCCTTTGTTGGCAAATGCCGGAGAAAACAACTCTGATGTCTCATTGGTGATCTTGATAAGATCCAGTATTTCCGATTTCCACGTCATCTTGCCGGCTTGTATTTTTTGTAAATCCAGCAGATCGGAGATAAGGCGGGTGAGGCGGTTGCTTTCTTTGTCGATAATATTGAGGAAGTTTTCCTGTTCTTCCCGGTCCAAATTGTCTGCCTCATCCCTGAGGATCTCAGCGAAAGACTTTATCGCTGTTAATGGCGTACGCAACTCATGAGAGACGATAGAGACCAGTTCCGACATGGTACTGTTGACTTGCGCCAATTGCTCATTGGCGCGTTGCAAGTCCTCGGTCCGTTCGGCGACCAGGTCTTCCAGGTTGTCGTTTAGGGATTTAAGGCGTTGCTTCTCTTGTTGCAGTTCCTGGGTGCGCTTTTGCACGATTAATTCCAGATCGTGGTTTTGTTCCATTAGATGCTTGTGCAACAATCTGGATTCCAGGGCGTTATGAATGCGTTTTAAAGTTTCGTTGCGATCGAAGGGTTTGCTGATAATGTCCTTGGCGCCTTCTCGCAGGGCCTGCATGCGGTTTTCGGTGTTGTTCTCCGCGGTCAACACAATGACCGGCAGGTCACGCAGCGTCGGGGATTTGTTCATGGCCCGCATCACGTCGAATCCGTCCATGTGCGGCATGCGCAAATCCAGCAATACCAGGTCAGGTTGGCGTTCGAGGCACTGAGCTATGGCCTGGCGAGAATCCGCCGTGCCGAATATTTGGGTATAACCTGCGCGTGTTAATATTTTTTCCACCAGCGCAATATTAAACGGTTCATCGTCCACGACGAGGATACGCATCGCAAAGATTTCTTCGAGGCGGTCTTTGGATTGCTGTGGTAATTCCATGCCGGATTTGCGCGTGTGCTTAAGATTGTCTTTAAAAGGTTTTAAAATCAGGAAAATGCTATTATCTGATTTACTTAAGTCGACCTGATCCCAGAAATCTTTAATCCGCAAACGCCGTGAGATTGCCAGGGAAAATTTGCTATGATGGATCTCGATATTTGACCGAATAGCTCAATAGTTAGAACGCTCGAAGGACATCAGCAAGGAGTAAACAACATGCCTCAATACCGTTCCAGAACCACCACCCACGGACGCAATATGGCAGGCGCACGCGCGCTTTGGCGCGCGACCGGAATGAAGGACGGCGATTTCGACAAACCCATTATTGCGGTGGCCAATTCATTCACCCAATTTGTGCCCGGTCATGTGCATTTGAAAGACATGGGGCAACTGGTGGCTCGGGAAATTGAAAGTGCCGGCGGCGTGGCCAAGGAGTTCAATACCATCGCGGTGGATGACGGAATCGCCATGGGCCACAGCGGCATGTTGTATTCGCTGCCGTCGCGGGAGGTCATCAGCGACGCCGTGGAATATATGGTCAACGCCCATTGTGCCGATGCCCTGGTGTGTATTTCCAACTGCGATAAAATCACCCCGGGCATGTTGAATGCCGCTTTGCGGTTGAATATCCCCACCGTGTTTGTCTCCGGCGGCCCCATGGAATCGGGTAAAAGCATTATCGAAGGCCAGGAAGTGCACCTGGATCTTATTGACGCTATGGTCAGTGCCGCCAATCCCGCGGTGTCCGATGCCGATGTGATGACCATGGAACGCTCCGCGTGCCCCACCTGCGGTTCCTGTTCCGGCATGTTTACCGCCAATTCCATGAACTGTCTGACCGAAGCTTTGGGTTTGGCGCTGCCCGGCAACGGCAGCATGCTGGCGACCCACGCCGATCGTAAGCAGTTGTTTTTACAGGCCGGTCGCCAGATTGTCGCGTTGGCCAAGCGTTACTATGAGCAAGACGATGTCAGCGCACTGCCTCGGTCTATCGCCACTTTCGAGGCATTTGAAAACGCCATGGCACTGGATATCGCCATGGGTGGTTCCACCAACACGATTTTACATTTGTTGGCCGCCGCTCAGGAGGGGGAGGTGAATTTCACCATGAGCGATATCGATCGGTTGTCTCGCAAAGTACCGCATTTGTGCAAAGTGGCGCCCAGCACCAACCAATTTCACATGGAAGATGTACACCGAGCGGGTGGGGTTATGGCTTTGTTGGGTGAGTTGGACCGGGCGGGCCTGATTCATAAAGAAGTGCCCACGGTACACAGCGCTTCCATGGCGCAGGCACTGCAAACCTGGGATGTACGCCGTACTGAAGATGAATCCGTGAAGCGTTTTTATCAGGCGGGACCCGGCAATGTGCCCACTCAGGTGGCGTTCAGTCAGGAAAAACGCTGGCCGGCGTTGGATATGGACCGCCAGAACGGCTGTATTCACGATCTCGAACATGCCTACAGTAAAGACGGCGGCCTGGCGGTGTTGTACGGCAATATCGCCATCGATGGCTGCGTGGTGAAAACGGCCGGTGTGGAGAAAAATAATCTGGTGTTTACCGGCCCGGCACGGATTTACGAAAGCCAGGAGGCTGCGGTGGCGGCCATTCTGGGCGACGCTGTGAAACCGGGCGATGTGGTAATCATCCGTTATGAAGGTCCGCGCGGTGGCCCGGGTATGCAGGAAATGCTGTATCCGACCAGTTATTTAAAATCCAAGGGGTTGGGCAAAGCCTGCGCTCTGATCACCGATGGACGTTTCTCAGGCGGCACCAGTGGATTGTCTATTGGTCATGTGTCGCCCGAGGCAGCCGAAGGCGGCGCCATCGGGTTGGTGGAAGAGGGCGATAGCATAGAGATCGATATCCCTCAGCGGAAAATCAATGTGGCGTTAAGCGAAGAAATATTGGCACAACGCCGTCAGGCTATGACCGCTAAAGGAGAACAAGCTTGGAAACCAGTGGATAGGCAACGCCAGGTCAGTAGCGCTTTGCAAGCCTATGCGGCCATGACAACGTCCGCTTCACGGGGTGCGGTACGGGATGTGACGCAATTACAGCGCAAGTAGTGTTTCGGATTGGATAAAGTGTGATGGTCGAAGCGCATTCATAGCAGTACTAGAGGTTGCTCCAATCACTGCTGCGGCGGCGGCGCAATTTGGGGATGGTCAGGCCGATCAATATACCCAACAGTACCACCGCAGCTCCGGTCAAAAACCATTGTTTGTGGGTGTTTTTACGCAAGCTCTGCAATTCGCCTTTTAAACTATCAAGTTGGTGTTCCAGTGATTCGGTTTGCTGGGTAAGCTGTTGTTTTTCGTTGGACAGCTGCAAGGGCTGCGCCGCGATACTGCGAATACGGGTTAATTCCGCCTCCATCTCACCCTTGGTTTTATCCAATATGCGATAATCTTCATTGAGTTTGTTGTAATTATTGCGCAACTGCTCGATCTGTTCTTGCTGTTGTTTATTTTTCTCTTCCAATTGTGAGAGTTTTTTATTGGCACTGGCCAGTAAATGTCTGGCGATCGGTTTGTCCGTGAGATGCTGGCTCAGTACCCAGCCTTCAATACCACTATGGGTACGAACGTGCTGAAAACCGTCCTGGGTCTCAAATGCTTCCAGTTTGGTGCCGGTGGTGAGCGCCCGGATAATTTTGTGCTTATTACTTGGACCCGAACGCAACATGATCGTGACTTCGTCAGCGACGTATAGCGTGGTGCCGGGTTCGGTTTCCGCTTTCGTTGTTAACGAAATACCCAGAATCAGAATAGCGAATAAAATTTTTTGCATAACAACCAAAGTGTAAGCATAAACTTTGCCATATAAGCATACGCTAATCTCTCAAAGACTATGATTTCTTGGTAAAATGAGGAAATCTATGAAAAACTGTGGTATAAATTGCAATCTTGAATGTTGACCATCGCCTTATGCCTGCAGTGTAACAACCAATGTGATAACGCATGCAATAACGAGGGTAGGAAATTTCCGGGAACAAATAAAAACTAACCGGTTTTTAAGGTCTTGGGCATGTGACCGCTTAAAATTGACGCTATCAAACCGATTGCGATAAATTCGTGCCCTAATGATGTGGTTGCGATGAGGGAGGGCTGTACATGCTCGTTGGCAACCGATTTTGCAGAAACGTAGTTTATTAAAATGAAATGGGGTAGATCATGATAAAAAAAGTCATATCAATGATGACAGTGGTGCTGTTGGCTGTATTTGCGGGAGGAGTGAATGCGGATCAAACGATCGCCGGTGGCATGAGTGTCGCGGATGGTGATCCAAATGCGGGAAAATCCAAATCTGAATTATGCCATGGTTGCCACGGAGTGAATGGGATAAGTGTTGATCCAACCACGTTTCCCAATTTGGCGGGACAATTCGCCGGGTATATTTTCAAGCAGGTACAGGATTTCCAATTGGGCAATCGACACGACGACACCATGAGCGCCATGGCAGCGACCGTAACCAGCCTGCAGGATTTAAAAGATATTGCGGTGTATTTTTCCAAGCAAAAAACCATGGAAGGCAAACCTACCGGCAGTGCGGCGGCTAAAACAGGCGATACCATATTTCATAACGGTGTGCCTAAAGCCGGTGTCTACGGTTGCATTAATTGTCACGGTAAAAACGGCAAAGGCCGCGGCAAGGGCAATTCATTGTTTCCGGTGATTGGCGGCCAGCAAAAAGCCTATATAGTCAAACAGTTAAAAGATTTCAAAGCAGGTACTCGTAAAAACGACCCGGCCGGTATGATGGGCGACATCGCGAAAAAACTCTCCGACGAGCAAATCAACGCCGTGGCAGAATACCTGTCCGGCTTGTAACTTCGAATTCCGGAGGCTTGGGAACAACAAAGCGTGGCAAGGGGAAAAGCACTATCTAACCAGGGTAGTCTGTTCCCCGGGCGCTTAGGCCACAGTACTTTCCTTTGGCCGCAGTACTTTCCTTTGGCCACAGTAACTACTTTGGCCAAAGTCACTTCAGACTGTAGCGGTGACTACACTCTTTCCGCGGCTCTTCCCGCGGGAAATGCCACGACATGATGCATATCCAGAGCAATACCCACCTGATCCCCCACCGCATGATCATGATGGCTGGGGAATAACGCCAAAATCTTGCTTCCCGTCGGCATTTGTAGCGTATACAAAATATCGGCTCCCTTGAAAGCTTTGTGCACGACTTTGCCGTGTAACGCGTTGTCGGATTCAGCAACGACCACATCATCGGGGCGCAACAAAATGTCCACTTTACTGCCGCGTTCCCATTTATACGCCCGGTCTCCGCGGATAATACCCAATTCGGTTTCGATTGTGTCCGGAGACATCATGGTACCTTGTAAAAACACTCCCTGGCCGATGAAATCGGCGACAAATTGATCCAGCGGCTCGTGATACAGGTTGTACGGGGTGTCAAATTGGTGGATTTTGCCGGCTTTTAGCACGCCCACTTGGTCGGCCATGGCGAAGGCTTCATCCTGGTGGTGGGTGACCAGGATTCCGGTGATACTTTCTTTTTTTAAGATATTGCGCACTTCCACGCTGAGGTTTTCGCGGATGTCCGGATCCAGGCTGGAAAAAGGTTCGTCCAATAAGATTATGGTGGGTTTGGCCGCTAATGCGCGCGCCAGGGCGATGCGTTGTTGTTGACCGCCGGATAACTCGTGAGGAAAGCGGTGTTCGAAATTTTCCATGCCCACCAACGCCAGCAAGTGCTCCACAGCCTGGCGTTTTTCTTCCGTGGGACAGCGGCGGATGCCAAAACTGATGTTGTGAAACACATCCATATGCGGAAACAGTGCATAGTCTTGAAACACCATGCCCAGGCGGCGTTTTTCTGGCGCCTGCATGAAACCGGGTTTGGACATCAAGCGGCCTTCCATAATGACTTCGCCCTGGTACACCGGTTCAAACCCGGCAATGGCTCGCAGCACTGTGGTCTTGCCACAACCGCTGGGGCCTAACAAACAAACCAGGCTGCCTTGGTTAACGTGTAAGGAGAGATTGTCGACGACAATAGTGTTTTGATAGCGGCATTGGATATTTTTAACTTCGAGTAATGGCTTCATATTGAGATATTTTAACTGCCAAGCGGCCAAGATATTTTAAAAACTTGGTGTCATTAGGGGCTTGGCGGCTATTCTTGGTTTTTCAGACTTTGTAACATCTAAGCCATCAACATCTCTAGCAATGCTTTTTGCGAATGCAGGCGGTTTTCCGCTTCATCCCACACGACACTTTGTTTACCGTCTATGACAGCGGCATCCACTTCCTCGCTGCGGTGTGCCGGCAGGCAATGCATGAAGATTGCGTCGGGTTTGGCTTTGGCCATCAAATTCTCGGAAACACAATAATCTTTAAACGCGAGCTTGCGGTCAAAGGCCTCGTCTTCCTGTCCCATGCTGGACCATACATCGGTAACCACCAAATCCACTCCCTTGGCCGCCTCCTCCGGGGTATCGTACAGTTGAATGTCTGCGTCTGCGGCGTGCATGACATCCGGATTGGGCAAATAGCCTTCGGGTGCCGCGATATTCAAACGAAATCCCAATAAATCGGCGGCATTCATATAAGAGTGGCACATATTGTTACCGTCGCCTATCCAGGCTACGGTTTTGCCTTTGATGTCACCGCGGTGTTCAAAAAACGTCTGCATGTCGGCCAGCAATTGGCAGGGGTGATACAAGTCGGTTAAGGCATTGATCACCGGCACGTTAGAATGGCTGGCAAACCGCTCAAGCTTTTCGTGTTCATAAGTACGTACCATGATGATGTCTACCATGCGGGATATCACCCGAGCGGTATCTTCAATAGGTTCACCGCGGCCCAATTGGGTATCGCGCGGCGATAAAAACACGGCTTGCCCACCCAGCTGTATCATACCCACTTCGAAGGATAAGCGGGTGCGGGTGGAGGATTTCTCAAAAACCATGCCTAATGTTTTGTATTGCAGCGGCGCGTGCGGTTTGCAGGCCCGCAGCATGGCCTTGAGTTCGATGGCGCGCTGGATGAGATTCCGGTATTCGTCGGAAGTTATGTCTCGTAGAGTGAGAAAATGCCGGGGTTTCATGGCGATACCTTTTTCTTTTCTTTCATGTGTCTTTCATGTGTCGTGCAGCGTAATTCACGCAGACTATTGCTTGGGTGCAAAGGGTCAAGGCGTAAAATTCTTCACCACCGTGGTGATTTTCTCCACGATCACATCGGCTTCTTCGTTACTGATAATCAGTGGCGGTAGTATGCGAATGACGTTGCTATTGGTGACGTTGATAACAATGCCGTTATCCAATGCTTCTTTGGCCAGCGTGGTGCAAGGCGCATTCAATTCCACCGCCAGCAGTAAACCTTTACCCCTGACTTGTTTGACCTGCGGCAGGCTTTGTAAATTGGCTTTCAAACCGCCGAGCAGCCGCTCGCCCAACTCAGCGGCACGGCTCACCAGATTGTTCTGTTCTATGACCTTGATCACTTCCAATGCCGTGCGGCAGGCCAGGGGATTGCCGCCAAATGTGGTGCCATGTTTGCCCGGTTGAAAAGTCTTTGCTGCTTCCCCGCGAGCGATGCACACGCCGATGGGAAAACCGTTCCCCAGGCCTTTGGCCAATGTCATGATGTCGGGCAAAAAGTCAAAATGCTGGAAGGCGAACCATTTTCCGGAACGCCCCATGCCGGTTTGAATTTCATCCAGCATCATTAACCATTGATGATTGTCGCAAATGGCGCGGACGCCGCTGAGGTAATCAGCGTCGGGAATTTGAATGCCGCTTTCCCCTTGTACCGGCTCCACCAGGACGCCAACCACGTTTTTATGATGTTTGGCGATGTTCTCGATGGCTTGCAAATCGTTATACGGTACCCGCAGAAAGCCTTTAACCAAGGGTTCAAATCCCGCCTGGACTTTGCGACTGCCGGTGGCGCTGAGGGTGGCCAGAGTGCGGCCATGAAAGCTGTTTTCGGTGACGACGATGGCGGGATCTTCGACCCCGCGGTGGTGAGCGTGGAGGCGGGCGATTTTTATGGCCGCTTCGTTGGCTTCGGCCCCGGAGTTGGCGAAAAAGCAGTTCTCCATGCCGGACAATTTCGCTAACTGGTCGCCCAGCATTTGTTGATATTTAATGCCGAATAAGTTGGTTGTATGCATTAATTGACCCGCTTGTTCGCAAATGGCTTGCGTGATTTGCGGGTGCGCATGGCCTAACCCGGTAACGGCAATGCCGCATAAGGCGTCGATGTATTGTTTGCCTTCCGTGTCCCAAAGCCAGGCGCCTTCGCCTCGCTCAAAGGTGACCGGTAATCTTGCATAGGTATTCATTAATGTGTCGGGCATAAGCAGGACCTTAGAAACACAAATGGCAGCCAAAGGCCGCCATTTGCTGCAAAATCGTGATTCTATAGCGCCCGTTACCCGGAAGCAACTTTTACGGCTATAAACTCACTGGAAAAACATCATCGCAAGTGCCGATTACGATTAGCCTTCCATATTTTTAGCGACGAAATCCCAGTTCACCAGGTTCCAGAAGGCTTCCAGGTATTTGGGACGGGCGTTACGGTAATCGATGTAATACGCATGTTCCCACACGTCCACAGTCAACAGCGCTTTTTTGCCTTCGGTCATCGGGGTGCCGGCATTGCTGGTGTTGAAAATTTCCACAGATCCGTCACTGTTTTGCACCAACCAGGTCCAGCCGGAGCCGAAATTGGTGGCAGCGGAAGTGGAGAATTTTTCCTTGAAATCGGCGAAAGAACCAAACGCTTTGTTGATCGCGTCAGCCACGGCGCCCGTGGGTTCACCGCCGCCATTGGGGCTTAAACAATTCCAATAAAACGTGTGGTTCCAGACTTGAGCGGCGTTATTAAACATTCCGCCGGAGGATTTCTTGATGATGTCTTCCAGAGAGGCGTTTTCAAACTCGCCGCCTTTGACCAAATTGTTGAGATTGTTGACGTAGGTCTGGTGGTGTTTACCGTAATGGAATTCGATGGTTTCCGCGGAAATGTGCGGTTGTAATGCGTCGTTGGCATAGGGAAGCGGTGGTAGTTCGTGAGCCATCCAATATCTCCTTTTGTTGTCTTTGGTTTATCGTTGATTTAAAAGTTACAGGCGAATTCTCGTGGCGTATGATTACTAATGTCGCCATGTTGCTTATGAGGTAATAGTCCGGCGATGGAAAAACTCGAATTTTATCGTTTATGCGACTATTAACCAAGCGTTATTGCCCCCGCGTGTTTCTCAACTAATATGGGCGCATTTTTTAAAATTAAAAGTGAGATTAAAAGCCGGACTAACAGTGCGATAAAAAGTCGTCAAAGCAAAATATTTCATTCCAAGCAAATGATATGAATGCCATAGAACTTAGTCTATTTTCCAGCCGCATGGATGCGGTTTGTGAGGAGATGGGGGCGGTATTGCGGCGCGCGGCCTTTTCTCCCAATATCAAGGACCGCCTGGATTTTTCCTGTGCGGTATTTGACGCCCAAGGTGCGCTCTGCGCCCAGGCCGCCCATATCCCCGTGCACATTGGCAGCATGGCATTTGCCATGGGTGAGCTGGTCAATCACATTGAATGGCAAGCCGGTGATATGGTTATTGTGAACGATCCATTTATGGGCGGTACTCACTTACCGGATGTCACGGTCATCGCTCCGTTGTTTATACCGAACTCCGGCAATCAACAGATCGTAGGTTTCGTGGTCAATCGTGCCCATCATGCCGATATCGGGGCCGCGACGCCTGGTTCCATGCCCATATCCACCAATTTGCACGAAGAAGGCATGGTTATCCCGCCTACCCACCTGGTCCGTGAGGGTAAAGTGCTGAGCCCGGTCATGAAGTCGTTGAGCCGGAAAACTCTGAATTCTCAACAAACCGTAGGGGATTTCACCGCGCAAATCAGTGCCAACCGTACCGGGTTGCAGCGCTTGATGGATATAGTGCAATCCTTGGGTGTGTCGCAATACTGCAATGGTTTGAATGAGCTTAACGAATACGCCGAGCGGCTGGCTCAGCTGGCGCTGGACGCCATTCCCGATGGTCAATACTGTTTTAAGGATTGTATGGACGACGACGGTTTGGGCAATACGAATTTGCCCTTGTGTGTTTGTGTTACGGTAAAGGGTCACCATATTGATGTGGATTTTGGCGGCACCGCGCCGCAAACACCGGGTAATATCAATTGTCCGTTATCCGTGGCCGCCGCCGGTGTGTATTATGTATTCCGGTGTTTGATGCCGTCATATACGCCCAATTGCGACGGGGCATTTCGCAGTATTCGCTTGCACGCACCGGAGGGCAGTTTGCTTAATGCGCGGTTCCCCGCCGCCGTCGCCGCCGGCAATGTGGAAACCAGTACCCGGGTCGTCGACGTCGTCATGGGCGCGCTTGCCAAAGCCGTTGTGGACCGCATCCCTGCGGCCAGTCATGGTAGCATGAACAATCTCGCCATGGGTGCGCGCGCTCATGTGCATGGCCATGACTTCCAATGGGATTACTATGAAACTATTGGCGGAGGCATGGGAGCAGGGCCGGCTAACCACGGCTTGAGCGCGGTACAAACCCATATGACTAACACCTTAAATACGCCGCTGGAAGTGATTGAAATGAACTACCCGTTGCGGCTAATCCAATACCGCGTACGGCAAGGATCGGGTGGCCGGGGCAAGCATACAGGAGGCGATGGCATCGTGCGCGAGTTCGAATTCCTGCAAGCGGCGACGGTCACATTGTTAACCGAGCGGCGTATTAACCGGCCATGGGGGCTTGCCGGCGGGCAGCCCGGAGCCACTGGTCAGAACCTCTTAAACGGTGAGTTATTGCCGGGCAAGCAATCCCTGCAGGTCAAAGCCGGCGACAGGTTGATTGTCAAAACTCCCGGCGGAGGTGGCTGGGGTAGTAATTGAATTATAACCACGAAGGCACGAAGGCAAAGAATTAACAGTTTTTCTTCGTGTTCTTCGTGCCTTCGTGCCTTCGTGGTTGCAATACCACTTTTAAAAGGAACAATTATGTGCGGAATATGCGGAGAAATTAGATTCGATAATCAGTCGCCGGACCTCGAGACCATTCATAACATGATGGTCAAGCTGCAACGCCGCGGCCCGGACAGTGCCGGCGATTATCTGGACGG
>JAJDNG010000247.1 GCA_022340845.1 Gammaproteobacteria bacterium
ATGAATTGAAACTTATTGTTTTCTTAAGTTTGACTTACGAGGGATGAGAATGTGTTTAGAATAATTCTTACATACCCATGATGATTGGAATCGTAGATCTAGGGATTAGCCAGTACAGAGGCAATTCGTGGGGTTCGTTGATAGTGCTTTACTTTGTAATGATGCCTCACAGGCGCTGGTAAATATCCTAAAAATACGGCTAAATTTTATTAAAATTGTACTGTGTCTTTCAGTATTTTATTAATTAAATATTTACTAATGAACTCCGTAAAGCAGCTCCACATAGTTGCGGTGATGACGTAACTGAGCCGCTAATACCGAAGATTGTTGATACATTTTCGATAGTATGATCCCGCCTTCAAAGGCGCTCAGGAGGTTGTCGATTACCTCAGACGGCGTTACCTGGATGGCAGGCGGATGTAATTCGCTGGCTTGCTGCAATTTGCCGCCAAGGATGTTTTGCCATTGTTTAAATCCGTTGACCACTCCTGCTTGGGTACGGCTATCGAACTCCTGAAATTGATAGGTAAAACTGGCAATAAGGCAGCCGGGCAGGGGCTCGGTCAGTTCTCGCAGTGATTCTTCCAGTAAGCCGATAAACAGCAAGTATTGCTGTAATGGGTCCCGGCTTAGGCCTTCGGCGCGTTTTACCAAGGTGTGGAGCAGCTCATTATCCCGTAATACATAGCGGTCGATTAAGGCGCCGGCCAGTTCGGCTTTACTTTTAAAATGATAGAAAAACGCACCCTTGGTAATGCCCGTGCGCGCCAGGATCTGGTCGATGGAAGTGGCGCCGAACCCGTGGTCCAGCACTAAGGATTCCGCGGCATCGAGAATCTTTTCTTTGGTTGCACGACCGTCTTTTGGCATTACAGCTTACCCTTTGTTAGAAATATTCTTAAAGCATAACACAATATTACAAACTAGTTTGTATATAATTAATAATTAACGGTATGCTGAATTGCCTCCGTCCTAAGAAAAAAACATAATAAAAACAGAAAGAAAGCTGCATTTTCGCGGTGAAAGCCTGAAATTTTACCATTGTAGCCTTGCAAATTAAATTTAGACTGTCTAGTATTAAAACCAACTAGTTGGTATAAATTAAATTCTAGCTGGTTTGTTTAATTTAAAAGTCAACCGAAAACCAATAGAGGGGTAAATAGCATGTGTCTCAATCATCACGTCACTGAGGCGTTTAACGCCGAAAACGCCAATGCCTTTGCAGAACGCCTCATCGGCACGTTAAACGAAGGCGCTTTATGTTTGATGTTGTCCATAGGCCATAGAACCGGATTGTTCGATGCCATGGCCAGATTGCCTGCGGCCAGTAGCGAAAGTATCGCCCAGGCTGCGGGCTTGAACGAACGCTATGTGCGCGAGTGGTTGGGCGCCATGGTTACCGGACGCGTGGTTCACTACCAGCCTGAGCAAAAGACTTATCAACTTCCTGCAGAACATGCCAGTGTGTTAAGCCGAGCAGGGGGTGACAATATGGCGGTTTTCGCGCAATACATACCGGTAATGGGGCAAGTGGAGGACGATATCATTGCTTGTTTTCATAATGGCGGCGGGGTGCCGTACGACCGTTATCCACGCTTTCATGAAGTCATGGCCGAGGACAGCGGTCAAACCATGTTGTCCTCGCTATTGGAACATATTCTGCCATTGGAGCCGACATTGATCGAAAAATTGCGCAAGGGTATCCGCGTGCTGGATGTAGGCTGCGGGCGGGGCAAGGCAATAAACCTGTTGGCCCGGGAATTTCCCAATAGTGAATTTACCGGCATGGATTTGTCGTTTGACGCAGTGGCGTATGCCAATGACGAGGCCGCCCGGCATGGCCTAACCAACGTATTGTTTGAGCAGCGGGATGTATCCGATTTCGATCGGACGGCGGAAGTGGAAGCCTACGACCTGGTAGTGACGTTTGACGCCATTCATGACCAGGCCAATCCATTATTGGTGTTGAAGGGCATTAACCGCACCTTAAAAGCGGATGGCGTGTATTTAATGCAGGATATACACAGTTCCAGTGAAGTGCATAACAATCTGGACCATCCAGTGGGTACGTTGCTATATACCATTTCCACCATGCACTGCATGTCGGTTTCGTTAGCGCAAAATGGTGAAGGTTTGGGTACGATGTGGGGCCAGGAAAAAGCCACTGAATTATTGCGAGAAGCCGGTTTTACGCAAGTGGAGGTATATCAATTGGAGCACGATTTTCAAAACGATTACTATCTTATTCGAAAATAAAGCTTAGCGTTAGTCGTCAATTAACTTGGCGCCGGGCGGTCACCGGCGCTAATTGTTTTTCAGCAATTGCTTATCAGGATTGGCGCATTCGGTTATGGCACAATGTGACCGTGAGGACGGTTGGATTAACTGCCCAGCGCGGACAATTCTCGATTCAGGATTTCAGTGTTACCGACATTCAACTCAACCAGGCGGCGCAAGTGCGTAATGCTGTCCAAATCGATGTGCTTACAGTGAAAGCCGATATGCTGGTCTTCCATGTGCGAGACTTCCACTTCCATGCGGATTTCGATGTCGCTGTCGTTTAAATCCAATGTCAGCTTGAATTGATCGCCTGCGGCGGCATCCCAATTGTCCGGCTTGTCGATCAGCACGCCGTTCAGCGAAATATCCACCAGTTCACTTTGCCAGGTGTTGGTTCCGTTGGATACATAGACGGGGCTATCAAAAGTGATGCGGGTAAATTGTCGTTTGTCTTGTGAGCCGGGTGTATTCATATGTCACTCCAAAAACTCCGTGTCTTTTATTCGGTGTCTATAGCAAGTGTAGCTCGCCGAGGGGAAATCTAAAGGACGATAGTGGTTACCTACCCGATTTTATTAGCAAATTGTGTACCGCTTCTCCGAATAAGTGATTTTTAACGATTCGCTGGTGCGTCTGGGAGAATACCCTCGCGGCACAAGCTGGCATCAAGCCATGAATCAAGCCAGCAAGCGTTCCAAAATGTTTTGATACATAAACGATAGCGTGTCCAAATCGTCTGTTTTTACGCATTCGTCGATTTTGTGTATGGTGGCATTGCTTGGCCCCAGTTCAATGACTTGAGCACCGGTAGGCGCGATAAACCGCCCATCGGAGGTACCACCCGCGGTGGACAGTTGCGTTGGGATGTTGGCGACATGCTTAATGGCGGCGACGGTGGCGTCGACTAATTCGCCTTTGGATGTCAGAAACGGTAAGCCGGAGAGATTCCACTGCAGATCGTATTTCAATCCATGCCGGTCCAAAATGGTTAGCACTTTTTGTTGTAATTCCTCATGGGTGACAGCCGTGGAATAACGAAAGTTGAAAATGATTTCCAATTCGCCGGGAATCACATTGGTGGCGCCGGTGCCACCATTGATGTTAGATACTTGAAACGACGTGGCGGGAAAAAACTCATTACCGTTGTCCCATTGGGTTTGGGTTAATTCTGTCAATGCCGGCGCAAACAAGTGTATGGGATTGGCGGCCAGGTGAGGGTAGGCGACGTGACCTTGAATGCCGCGCACAATGAGTTTGCCTCCCAGCGATCCTCGGCGGCCGTTTTTCACTACGTCCCCCACGGCTTGCAAGCTGGAAGGTTCGCCGACAACACAACCTTGCATTTTTTCGCCACGGGATTCCAGCCATTGCACCACTTTGACAGTACCGTCCACCGCGGGGCCTTCTTCATCAGAGGTAATTAAAAATGCGATTGACCCTTTGTGATCAGGATTCTGTGCCACAAACCGCTCGCAAGCGGTGATCATGGCAGCCAGGCTACCTTTCATATCGCAAGCACCGCGACCGAACAGGTAACCATCCTTAATGGTCGGCTCGAACGGCGGATATTGCCATTGATTTTCCGGCCCCGTGGGCACCACATCGGTATGGCCGGCAAATGCGTAGATGGGGGTAGCGGTTCCGCGCCGGGCCCAAAAATTACTCACTTCGCCGAATGGCAGTTTTTCCACCGCAAAACCAAGTGCTTCGAGACGCGCGATCATGATGTCCTGACAACCAGCGTCCTCGGGGGTTACCGAGCGGCGGGCGATAAGTTGTTTGGCCAGTTCAATGGTGTCGGACACTTGGATACCTTTTGCATTTGTAACTGCTGAGCACTGTTAGCTACTCAAAACTTGTAACTACTCAGGACTTGTACCTACTTTGCACCTTAACAAAACCGCGAAGAATACGTGGAATATCACGAATGATTACTTACCACGAAGCGCACGAGGAGTTTTAAAACACAATGTTACCATCGTGTTCTTCGTGTGTTTCGTGGTGCAATTAAAATGTTGAACAACTCGTGTTCCTGCTCGTGCCTCTGCGGCTAAGGCCTGGTTTACTAAATATCCCGCAACAATTCGTTGATGCCCACTTTGCTGCGGGTTTTTTCGTCCACTTGTTTGACGATAACCGCGCAATACAAACTGTATTTGCCGTCTTTTGAGGGCAGGTTACCGGGCACTACCACGGAGCCGGCGGGGATACGCCCGTAGGAAATTTCACCCGTTTCCCGATTGTAGATGCGGGTGCTTTGGCCAATGTACACACCCATGGAGATGACTGAGCCTTCTTCGACAATGACACCCTCCACGACTTCAGAACGGGCGCCAACAAAACAATTGTCTTCGATAATAGTCGGCGCAGCTTGCAACGGTTCTAGTACGCCGCCAATGCCCACGCCGCCGGATAAGTGTACGTTTTTGCCGATTTGCGCGCACGAGCCCACGGTGGCCCAGGTGTCCACCATGGTACCACTGTCTACGTAAGCGCCGATATTGACATAAGAAGGCATAAGCACCACGCTGGGGGCTATGTAGGAACCGCGACGAGCAGTGGCCGGTGGTACGATACGTACGCCGCCTTCGCGGAATTCGCGGGCGTTGTAGTCGGCGTATTTGGAATCCACTTTATCGAAATAGTTGGTGAACCCGCCTTTCATAAATCGATTGTCTTCAATTCGAAAGGATAACAACACGGCTTTTTTCAGCCATTCGTTTACCACCCAGCTGCCTTCGATTTTTTCCGCCACACGCAAGCGGCCACAATCCAATTGATCAATGGCCATGGACACGGCTTCCTTGACATGGGTGTCGACGCTGCGAGGTGTAATGTCTGCGCGTTTTTCAAATGCCTCTTCGATAATATTTTGTAAATCGGTCATTGTATTACTCCTGTGTTAAAGGTGTTCAATAAATTCTTTGATGCGACATGCGGCATCCAGACACTCTTCCAGTGATGCGACTAAGGCAATGCGAACCCGGTTTTTGCCGGGATTGATCCCATCGGCTTCGCGCGATAGGTAGCTGCCTGGTAGAACCGTTACGTTTTGCTGATCAAACAACCGGCGGGTAAATATCTCATCATCCAGCGGTGTTTCCGGCCATAAATAAAATCCGGCTTGTGGCAATTCCACATTAATGACTGGTTGTAGTACATCCATAACCTGGGCGAATTTCTCTCGGTACAATTGGCGGTTTTCTGCCACATGGTGTTCATCGTTCCATAACGCAATGCTGGCCGATTGCGCGAACAATGGCATGGCGCAACCATGATAGGTTCGGTACTGCAAAAACTTTTGCATTATCTCTGCATCACCGGCGACAAATCCGGAGCGCAACCCCGGCACATTGGAACGCTTGGATAAACTGTGCATGACAACACAACGTTTGTAGTCTGTCCTGCCCATGGCATGGGCCACTTGCAGCAAGCCGGGCGGGGGTTGTTGTTCGTCGAAATAAATTTCCGAATAACATTCATCGGAGGCGATGATAAAGTCATAGCGATCGGCCAGTTCGATGAGTTGTTGCAGTTGCTGCTCTTGCATAACGGCACCGGTAGGATTGCCGGGCGTGCAAATATAGACCAGTTGACAATGTTGCCAGACTTTTTCGGGCACGGCAGTAAAATCGGGAATAAATTGAGTCTGCGCTGTGGTGTTGAGATACACCGGGGTTGCCCCCGCCAAAAACACTGCACCTTCATAGATTTGATAAAATGGATTGGGCATAAGCACCACGGGATCCCTGGATCTATCAACCACAGCCTGGGCGAAGGCGAATAACGCCTCTCTTGTACCGTTTACAGGAATAACCTGCGTCTGGGCATCAATGCTGCTGCTATCCAAAGCAAAACGCCGGCACAACCATTGGGCGATGGTTTGGCGCAATTCATCCGTGCCTTTTGTGAGGGGATAACCGCCAAGAGTGTGTAAGTGGCTCGCCAATTGCTGTAATGCGAACTGGGGTGGTTGGTGTTTGGGCTCGCCAATGGATAAGGCAATGTGCGGCAAATCCATCGGTGGCTGCGCGCCTTGCTTTAACTGCAGCAACCTTTCAAAGGGATACGGTAATAATTTATCGAGATCAGGATTCATGAGTATTCGATATTAACTGTATTTCACTATACAATTTGAGTTTCACGCTAAATTTTTCGATTGACTATACCCGTTGAATTTTACAACGTGGGGACAAAGACAAGTGGGCATACCAAAAATTATAATTTTAAGTGGTTAATTTATGGGCAAAAAACTAAGTTTTTGTCGGGATGTTCCATTCTAAGTCATTCCCGCTTGTAATGTGTCAGTTAAACCAGCCAATCGCTTTATGAAAATAGCCGAGTAGTATAGTTCATCCGCGCATGTCTACCAACTATTCACCCAAGATATTTCCCATCGTCAGTTTGATGATTTCCGCCACATTGTGGGGTATCGCCTGGTTTCCCTTGCGGTATTTAGAAGCCAACGGCGTTCACGGCTTGTGGACCAGTGCGTTGATCTACTCGGTACCGGTGTTGCTGGCGTCGTTTTTATTAGTCACTCGGCGCAAAGAAATATATTCGCAGCCGGGCTGGTTAATTGTCATTGCAGTGGGTAACGCCTGGTGTAATGTGGCTTTTATACTGGCGATTTTAGATGGCAATATAATGCGAGTGTTGTTGCTGTTTTATTTATCGCCACTGTGGGCAACGTTGTTAGCGTGGTTGATTCTCAAAGAACACATGTCGCGCCTGGCGGTTTTTACATTAATTATCGCTATGACCGGTGCCGCGGTAATGCTGTGGGATCCTGCCATCGGCCACCCCTGGCCTTCGGAACGTGCTGATTGGTTGGCAATCAGTTCCGGGATGGCATTTGCGCTGGCCAACGTTTCTGTGCGCAGAACCCAGGGAATATCCATACCGGTAAAAAACCTGTTTTCCTGGATCGGTGTTAGCCTGCTTGCCATTGTATGGATAGGGATAAGTCAGGAACCTGTTCCCGCCGCTTCGCAAAATGTAATCTTATGGACGTTATTACTGGGTCCGCTCATGGTGTTTGTGATGACGTTTACCGTGCAATACGGCGTCACGAAATTGCCAGTTTACCGCTCTGCGGTGATCTTGTTGTTCGAACTGGTTGCCGGTGCAATATCCTCGCAATTGCTAACGGAAGAAGTGATGGAAATCAAGGAGTGGATTGGGGGTGGGTTTATCATACTGGCGGCTTACCTGTCGGCAAGGGCTTATGTGCATCACCCGGAAGAAGTAAAAGTGAACCTATAAAAGGGATTCCCTCAATGATGGTTAAAAAGTTACTGCATGCCAGTTTGTTGGTGTCGGATACGCCGAAGTCGGTGGAATTTTACCAAGCTATTCTGGAATTAAAGCCCAGTGAAAACCGTCCCGACCTGGGATACCCCGGCGCCTGGCTGGACATCGGCGAGCAACAAATCCATCTGATCGAACTGCCCAATCCCGATCCCGTCCAGGGACGCCCCGAGCATGGTGGTCGAGATCGGCATACGGCCTTGGCGGTTACGGACATTGAAAAATTGCAACAACGCCTGGAGCAACACAATATTGCGTACACTAAAAGCCGCTCGGGCAGGGGGGCTGTGTTTTTCCGTGATCCCGATGGCAATGCGATCGAATGCGTGGAGATTAACGTCTGATTTTTTAACCACAAAGGTACGAATAACGCGAAGGTTAAAAAATTGAACGTTAAATATCTATGTGTTCTTCGTGCCTTCGCGGTGAATATTTATTCGCTATCCTTCCAACAACTGCGTAATAGTCTTGCGCAATTCCTCAAACTGCCCTTCCTGGGCCAATGGCTGCTGATTTAAGTCGGTAATAAAAAAAATGTCTTCGGCGCGCTCACCGAAGGTGGCGATCTTGGCGTTGTGTACTTTCACTTTGCATTTGACCAGTGCCAGGGCAATTTTCGCCAGTAAACCGGGTTGGTCGCGGGCCACAACTTCCATTATGGTGCGTTGGTTGCGGCTGTCGTCACGAAACAAGACTTCCGTGGGCATAGGAAAATGTTTTAACTGGCGGGGCAGGGGTTGTCTGGGTTGGTGGGCGTATAATTGCGCTAAATCGGTTTTTGGGAGTAAATCCTCGAGTGTGTCTATGATATCTTTTATGCGATATTGATCGCTGATTACTTCACCATCGCTTTCCAACACGATAAACGTATATAAGGTATAGCCGTGTTTGGAACTGGTAATGCGCGCATCGGTAATGGTCAATCCTTGGCGTTCCAAAATCGCGGTAATGATGGCAAATACATGATTGTCCTGTTCGGCGTATACGAACAATTCGGTTCCGCCGCGGTGGGTTTGTTCGCGTACCAGCACGATGGGTAATTGGTCGGGAGGTGTAGTCAAAATCGAGCGAATGTGCCAGACGATTTCATCCACGGAATAACGAGTGATGTAATCGCTTTCCAGCGTACTCCAGTAGGCGCGCACTTCATCTTCTGTAAAATTGTCGTTTTTCAATTGTTCGAGAACGGCTGCTTCGGTTTCATCATGCCGATCGATTTCCGCGGCGGGATTGCGCAAGCCGCGTCTGAAAGCGCGCATGGTGGCGTAATAAAGCTCGGCCAATAAGGAATCTTTCCAGGAGTTCCATAATGTGGAATTTGTGGCGCGAATATCGGCCACGGTTAACAAATATAAGTAGTTCAGCCTCTCCTGACTACCGACGTTTTCCGCAAACTCATTAATGACATCGGCATCGGATATGTCCTTGCGCTGCGCCGTGGTGGACATGATGAGGTGGTTTTTCACCAGCCAGGCAACGATGTTGGCATCGAAATTACTCAGACCGTGGGTGCGGCAAAATTCCAAAGCGTCTTCAGCCCCAAGATCTGAGTGGTTCCCACCGCGACCCTTGGCGATATCGTGAAACAGGCCGGCAAGATAAAGCAGTTCCGGTTTAGGCACGGTTTTTATGATGTCGCTGCACAAAGGCAACTCGTGGCTGTATTGGGGCACCATAAACCGGCGCAGATTGCGCAGCAGAAACAAGGTATGCTGGTCCACGGTATATACATGAAATAAATCGTGTTGCATTAAGCCTTCGATATTGCCAAACACCGGTAAATACTTGCCCAACACACCGTAGCGGTGCATGCGGCGAAGTTCGTGGGTGAGTCCGCGGGGTTGGCGGAACAGTTCCATGAATAAACTCTGACAGCGTAGGTCATTGCGAAAATCATTGTCGATTAAATAACGGTGGTCGCGGATCAAGCGTATGGTTTCGGCTCGCACCCCGCGCAATTCGGGATGTTGCGCCAGGATAAGAAAGATTTCCAACAATGCAAATGGGTAGCGTTTGAAAATACCCGGATGGGTGACTTCAATAAAACCATAGTGTTCCTGAAAGCGGCGGTTGATGGTATTGATTTTATTTTTATCACCTTCAAACAAAATCACTTCATCGAACAATTGCAGCAGCATTTCGTTTAAACGGTTGAGTTCCATTACGCTGTGGTAGTAATCCCGCATAAAGTGTTCAACCGCCAGGCGGTGTTCGCTGTCGCGATAGCCGAACTTTTCCGCTAAGGTGCGTTGGTAGTCGAATAGCAAGCGATCTTCTTTGCGATGGGCGATTACATGCAAACCGAAACGAATTTTCCACAGAAAGGTCTGGCTTTTTTCCAGGATGTTGTATTCCTGTTCGGTAATAAACCCGTGATCCACTAAATCGTGCAAGGTATCGGCATCAAAGTGGCGCTTGGCCACCCAGCCGATGGTTTGAATATCGCGCAGGCCGCCGGGATTCTCCTTGATGTTAGGTTCAAGATTGTATGAGGTATCTCCGAAGCGGTGGTGTCTGGCGATTTGTTCTTCCAGCTTGGCTTGGAAAAAGTCCCGGCCCGGCCATATCTGATCCGGCCCGGTCCGTATCTGCATTTGGGCAAACAAATTGTCTGAGCCAACAACCAAGCGTGATTCCAGTAAATTGGTTGCGATGGTGATGTCCGCTCTGGCCTGTTTCACGCATTCATTCAGTGAACGTACGCTGTGGCCGACTTCCAATCCAATGTCCCATAAAAACAATACAAACTTGCCAATGGCTTCATCGTGTTGTCGGTCGTCGTCTTCGGCCAACAATATGAGCAAATCGATATCCGAAGCAGGGTGCAATTCGCCCCGGCCATAACCACCAACGGCAATCAAAGCGATGTCGTGGGATTCGCTGTTGATAAAATGCTTCCAGGCTCTAGCCAACAACTGATCGATCAACCAGGCACGTTGTTTAACCAGTTCAATGACGGGATAGTCACGCCAGAATCGCTCGGCCAGCACTGCATGTGCTGTGGTTATTGCCTGTTTGAAATGGGCGATGAGCTGGGGAGATCCACTAAACTCTTGTTCGAAGCTTGGCCAATCACACAACTGAGAATCGGACGAGTACATCAGAGACACCACCAATCTGCGCTCAAATGTTGTCTCCGGGTAACATGGTCAACACTTCAAAACTGGTGTCGGTAACCAGGATAGTGTGTTCCCATTGCGCAGAGAGACTTCTGTCTTTAGTAATAACCGTCCAGCCGTCGGGTAATAATTTTACCTGACGTTTGCCGGCATTGATCATGGGTTCAATGGTAAACGTCATACCCTGTTCCAGGATGACCCCAGTGCCAGGTTTGCCATAATGCAGTACTTGGGGTTCTTCATGAAATTTCTTGCCGATGCCGTGGCCACAATACTCGCGTACCACCGAACAATTGTTCGACTCAGCATGGAGCTGGATGGCGTGACCGATATCCCCCAGCCGTGCTCCGGGTTTGACCATCTCAATGCCCAGTTTCATGCATTCGTGACTGATTCGGCTCACCCGGCTGGCAAGGATGCTGGGCGTGCCCACGAAAAACATTTTGCTGGTGTCGCCGTGAAAACCGTCTTTAATCACTGTGATGTCGATATTGACAATATCGCCTTCCTTCAAGCGCTTATCGCTGGGAATTCCATGGCACACTTGATGATTGATACTGGTGCATATGGATTTGGGAAATCCATTGTAGTTCAAAGGGGCAGGTATGGCGTGCTGCTCATTGACGATGTAGTCATGGCAAATATCATTGAGTTCGCCGGTGGTGATGCCGGCGCTGACATGGGGTTTGATCATACGCAACACGTCGGCCGCCAAGTGACCGGCAATGCGCATTTTTTCAATTTCTTCGGGTGTTTTTATGTGAATAGCCATATATAATATACGTTTTTAAGGAATTAGTCGTAAAAATCCTGGGTTTGATTGTTGTCAAAAGCTATTTATGGTATAAAGCCCGCGCCAAGATAGCAATCAAGTTTCGCTGTCCGGGCCGCATTGATTTTTACATGCGTTTTTACCGTGGTTTGCAACTGTGCTCGGATGTCGGGTCCGGAAGGCAACCATAACGTTAATCCAAATCCGCACATAGGCCGGCACATGTATCGGGGTGCCTGTGCAACAGGTTGATATATGGGGTCTATGGAGGTTTAACCCAACTATTGGAGTAGTGTAAACATGTCTAACGTTACCATGCGTCAAATGCTGGAAGCCGGTGTTCATTTCGGTCATCAGTCTCGTTATTGGAATCCCAAAATGGCTCCTTTTATTTTCGGGGAGCGCAACAAAATCCACATCATTAACCTGGAAAAAACCTTGCCCGCCTTCCTGGATGCGGCCAATTTTCTCGGAAAAATAGCCGCTTCCAAAGGCAAAATTCTATTTGTCGGTACCAAACGGTCCGCCCGTGAAATCGTCAAAGAACAGGCTTCCCACTGCGGCATGCCTTACATCAACCATCGCTGGTTAGGTGGAATGCTCACCAATTTCAAAACCGTCAGGCAATCCATCAAACGCTTAAAAGATCTTGAAACCATGGCGGCCGACGGCAGTTTTGCCAAGGTTAACAAAAAGGAAGCGCTGGAATTGACCCGGGAAATGGAAAAACTCGAACGCAGCCTGGGTGGAATCAAAAATATGAACTCACTACCGGACGCATTGTTCGTGATTGATGTGGGTCACGAAAAAATAGCAATCAGTGAAGCCAAGAAATTGGGCATACCTGTGGTGGGCGTCGTGGACACCAATAATAGCCCTGACAGTATCGATTACGTTATTCCTGGCAATGACGATGCCATGCGGGCTATTCGCTTGTATGTGGAAAATATGGCCGAATCCATATTAGTCAGTAAGCCGGCACCCATGCAGATCGGTGGTCCGGAAGAAGGATTTATTGAAGTGGATGAAACCGGGGAAATCATTCCCGACTCCGCTAAAACCGAAACGGCTGCTGGGGCACCTGCCAAGAAGAAAGCTGCCAAGAAAAAAGCCGTGGTAAAGAAAAAAGCAGTCAAGAAAGTGGCTAAAGCCGAGGCGGCGGAACCAGCGGCTTCAGCGCAAAGCGATACGACTGCAGACGTGCAATCTCAATCAGCTGCCGGCGAATCTGAAGAATAACCAGACCCCGCAAATCCGGTACCGGCCGTGGTGAGATTTGTATTGTTAAGGGGGCTGTGCCCCCTTTTTTGAAATCAAGCAACCAATACCAAACATACAGACTGAGGAAGGAATATAGATATGGCAATTTCAGCTGCATTGGTCAAAGAATTACGCGAACGTACCTCCGCAGGCATGATGGAATGTAAAAAAGCCCTGGTAGAAACCAATGGCGATATCGAAGCGGCGGTGGAGTATTTACGCAAGGCCGGTATGGCGAAAGCCGATAAAAAGGCTGACCGTACCGCGGCAGAGGGACTTATCGTGATTGAAACCAGTGGTGATGGCAAAAAAGCCGCCATGGTGGAAGTTAACTGCGAAACCGATTTTGTCGCCAAAGACGACAATTTTCAGAGTTTCGCCAAAGAAGCCGCGTCGATTGTATTAAACGCTTCACCAGCGGATCTGGAATCATTAATGGCCACCAAGATGCAAAACGGTGACAGCGTGCAGGACACCATCAAAGGGTTGATTGCGAAAATCGGCGAGAATATGTCGGTTCGCCGGTTTGTCATCATGGAAAGTTCCGAGGGTAGTATAGGCAGTTATTCCCACGGCAGCCGTATCGGTGTGCTGGTGGACATGACCGGCGGCGATACTGAGCTGGCCAAAGACATTGCCATGCACGTTGCGGCGTCAAAACCGGTCTGTGTTTCCGCAGAACAAGTATCCCCGGATTTGATCGAAAAAGAAAAAGAAATCTTTTCCGCCCAGGCGGCCGAAAGCGGCAAACCGCCCGAAATTGTCGAGAAAATGGTCTCCGGCCGGATTAACAAGTTTCTCAAGGAAATTACCTTGTTAGGACAACCGTTTGTGAAAGATCCGGATTCTACCGTGGAAAAATTGCTCAAAGGCAAAAACGCTGCGGTTGTGGCATTCAGCCGTTTTGAAGTGGGCGAAGGCATCGAGAAAAAGCAGGACAACTTTGCCGATGAAGTCATGGCGCAAGTCAAGGGCAGCTAGTGCTCTTCTGCCCAGACTGATTAGCGTAAAGGCATAAATAACAGGAAAAATACCACAATGGCCGAGCAAAGCGACACACCGATATATAAGCGAATATTGCTGAAACTGAGCGGCGAAGCCTTGATGGGCAACGCCGAATTCGGTATTGATCCGGCCATCATCGAACGGGTAGCCACAGAAGTCAGGGAACTGGTGGATACCGGCATAGAAGTGGCAATAGTCATCGGCGGCGGCAATATATTCCGCGGTGTAAATTTATCCGCCAGCGGTATGGACCGGGCTACCGGCGACTACATGGGCATGCTGGCGACGATCATTAACGCGCTGGGGATACAAGATGGATTGGAGCGTGCGGGGCTCACCGTGCGGGTACAGTCTGCTTTGCAAATCAACCAAGTGGCCGAAGGCTATATCCGCCGCCGGGCAATGCGGCATTTGGAAAAAGGCCGCGTGGTGATTTTTGCAGCCGGCACCGGCAGCCCGTTTTTTACCACCGATACGGCCGCGAGCTTGCGCGGCATTGAAATCGGGGCCGATGTGGTCTTGAAGGCCACCAAAGTGGATGGTGTTTATTCCGCCGACCCCATGATAGAAAAAGACGCGATTCGCTATTCCCGTCTGACTTATGACGAGGTTTTGGTCAAAAATCTCAATGTCATGGACGCCACCTCAATCGCATTATGCCGCGACTATGGCATGCCGGTACGGGTGTTCAATATGAACAAGTCCGGATCCTTGATGCGTATCATGTATGGGGAAGATGAAGGAACACTCGTGGACAAAGGTGAGTAGCCTAAGAGGTGAGTAACATAAGGGGAGTATAATGATTGATGATGTAAAAAAAGATGCGGAAAGCCGCATGCGTAAGAGTATAGACGCATTGAAGTCAGAGCTAACCAAGCTGCGTACCGGCAGAGCGCATACCAGCCTGCTGGATCATATCACCGTGGATTACTACGGTTCTGTTACGCCGCTGAGCCAAGTTGCTTCCATCACAGTATCCGATGCACGTACGCTGTCCGTGGTGCCGTGGGAGAAGAATATGGTGTCAGTCGTTGAAAAAGCGATTATCACCTCCGATCTGGGCCTTAATCCCGCCGTCTCGGGCATGAATATCCGAGTCCCATTGCCTCCCTTAACTGAAGAACGTCGCAAAGACCTTATTAAAGTCGTACGCCAGGAGGGCGAGAACGCCCGCGTGGCCATACGCAATATCCGCCGCGATGCCAACAATGATCTGAAATCCCTCAATAAAGAAAAAGAAATTACCGACGACGAGTTACACAAAGCGGAAGATGACATGCAAAAGCTGACCGACAAATATATTCAGGATATTGAAACGTTATTGACAACCAAAGAGAAAGATTTGTTGGAAATATAAATATCACGTTGCACTATAGCACCAGTTTGCTGAACAATATCAGTTTGTTAAATAGTAGTAATATTGACATCCCAGGCCTGGAGGTAAATCGTTGTTAATTTTAGGTACGCTGCATATACCCTTTGAGACTGGAGCTTATGCCGGGTAATAACCAAAACCCCGACAATAGTCTCACGTCACGTGTGCCTCAGCATATTGCGATCATTATGGATGGCAATGGCCGTTGGGCGAAACAGCGTAACCAGCCGAGATTTTTTGGCCATAAGGCTGGAGTGGAAGCGGTTCGCGGTGTGGTAAAAGCCTGCGCGGCAAGAGGCATAAAAGTATTAACCTTGTTTGCTTTCAGCAGTGAGAACTGGCGCCGTCCGCAAAAAGAAGTCAGCCTGTTAATGGAGTTGTTGTATACGGCGCTAACGCGCGAAGTCAGTAAGCTCAACGACAACAACGTGCGCTTGCGCATTATTGGTGATCGCAGTGTGTTCAGCGAAAAACTGCAAAACCGTTTGCGCAAGTCTGAGGAGCAAACTGAAAACAACACCGGCTTAATCTTGGTTGTGGCAGTGAATTACGGCGGCCGCTGGGATATCACCCAAGCGGCCCGCAAAGCTATAGAAAAAGTACTGGCTGGTGAATTGCAGGCTTCGGACATCACCCCAGCGCTCATCGGCGAGAATCTCAGCCTGGCCGATTTACCCGAACCTGATCTGTTCATCCGTACCGGTGGTGAGCAACGGGTGAGTAATTTTCTGTTATGGCAGCTCGCCTACACCGAGTTATTCTTCACCCAGACCTTGTGGCCGGATTTTTCCGCGGCAAGTTTGGATGATGCCATTGAATCCTTTAGTCAACGTCAACGGCGTTTTGGTCGAACCGGCGAGCAAGTGGAAAATGGAGAAGGGGCTTAAATTACGCCTCATATCCAGCCTGATTATGGCTCCCATCGCGATTGGCTTGATCGTGATGTTGCCAACGCCGTATTTTGCCCTGGTGTTGGGCGCGTTTTTTGTCGCCGGGGCTTGGGAGTGGGCTGCGTTGGTGAGCGTACCCAAGCTTGTGGTGCGTTATACGTATACCGCTTCGGTGGTCGGATTAATGATCGCGGCCTGGTTTTCGTTAACTGCAATTCCTGCGTTTATTACCATAGTCATTTCAGTCGCTGTTGGCTGGTGGATATTGATTTTGTTGTTGGTGTTGACCTATCCCCAGTCGTCCCGGATGTGGAATAACGCCTTTGCCAAAGCGATGGCGGGATATTTGATTTTGGTACCCGCGTGGTTGGCCATGATCAGCTTGCACGGTTCCGGCCCTGATGGCCCGTATTATGCGTTGTATTTTTTTATGATGATCTGGCTGGCGGATATCGCTGCTTATTTTTCCGGTCGATTCTGGGGTAAAAATAAACTGGCCCCGCACGTGAGTCCCGGAAAAAGCTGGGAAGGCGTGTTTGGCGCTTTGGGGGCTGTGTCGATCTATACCGTCATTGCTAGCTATTTCATGGGCATTTTCAAACTGGGTACCAATATTCTGTTGATTTATATAGCCATTTCTTTGTTCGCCGTATTGGTGTCGGTGCTTGGCGACCTGGCCGAAAGCATGTTCAAACGCCAGGCACATTTAAAAGACAGTGGTACTTTGTTTCCCGGTCATGGTGGAGTGTTGGACCGGTTTGACAGTCTTACGGCGGCAGCGCCGACCTTTTTATTATGTTATTGGGGATTTTCCGGTCTTGGTGGCGGGCAGATGCTGAGTTATTTGGAGATGGTTTGGTGAGTGTCACCACGACGCCAGGCCGCGCCACACCGAATGACGATGGCCGAATTGGATTAACCGTATTAGGTGCCACTGGCACCATTGGGGTCAATACCCTGGATGTGGTGGCTCGCCACCCAGGACGCTATAAAATTGTCGCTTTGACAGCCAACCACCAGGTAGAGCGCCTGTATCAGCAGTGTTTAGCCCACCAGCCCGAGTTTGCCGTTTTGGCCGAGAGCGCCGCGGCGGAAAAATTAGAACAAAAGTTGCGAAAGCATGGTCTCAATACAGAAGTTTTGGCCGGCATTGGCGGATTGGAGCAGGTGGCCAGATTGCCACAAGCG
This sequence comes from Gammaproteobacteria bacterium, assembly GCA_022340845.1. GTDB lineage: Bacteria > Pseudomonadota > Gammaproteobacteria > SZUA-152 > SZUA-152 > JAJDNG01. The sequence continues at coordinate 17,200 of JAJDNG010000247.1, forward strand.
CATTATGTGATGGCTGCAATTGTTGGTGCCGCCGGTTTGGCCCCCACCTTGGCGGCCGCCCGCGCCGGAAAACGAATTTTACTGGCCAACAAAGAAGCCCTGGTAATGTCAGGACAAATATTCATGGACGAAGTAAAAGCCAATAATGCTGAATTGCTGCCCATTGATAGCGAACACAATGCCATATTTCAATGTATGCCGAATACGCAAAATATAAATCTGGATGTGATTGGGGTGAAACGCATTCTGTTGACCGCCTCCGGGGGGCCTTTCAGAGATGTGCCTCTGGAGACTCTGTCACGGGTCACCCCCGAACAAGCTTGTGCGCACCCCAACTGGGTGATGGGACGGAAAATATCCGTGGACTCCGCCACTATGATGAACAAGGGTTTGGAAGTGATCGAAGCCTGCTGGTTGTTTGCCACCAGGCCGGCATTTATAGAAGTGGTGGTACATCCGCAAAGTATCATTCATTCCATGGTGCAATACGCCGACGGTTCGGTGCTGGCGCAACTGGGCAATCCCGATATGCGTACCCCCATTGCGCACGCATTGGCGTGGCCCGACCGTATCGATGCCGGGGTGGATAATTTGGATATTTTCAGTGTGGCGCATTTGGATTTCAGCAGACCGGATTATTCGCGTTTTCCCTGTCTGCGTTTGGCGATAGAGGCAATAGAGCAGGGAGGCACGTGTTCAGCCATCTTAAACGCGGCCAATGAGGTCGCCGTTCAGGCATTTTTGGACCACCAGATATTGTTTACCCAAATTGCTTCCATCATAGAACAAACCCTAGCGGCGGTGGCCAGCACGCCAGCCACCAGCATTGAAGTTATTATGGACGCTGATAACGCGGCCAGGCTTTGTGCGCAACAGCTGGTTGAGCGTTTTTCTTCGACATTTCGAGGGCATGTACACTAATGGATTCTTTTTTAACCTCAGCCGCTGCGCTGATTGTCACCTTGGGTATATTGATAGCTTTTCATGAATACGGCCATTTTTGGGTGGCCCGGCGCATGGGAGTGAAAGTACTGCGGTTTTCCATCGGTTTTGGTAAACCCTTATGGTCAAAAAAAGTCGGTAAAGACCAGACTGAATACGTACTGGCGGCGATACCTTTAGGCGGCTATGTCAAAATGCTGGATGAACGCGAAGGCGATGTCTCGCCGGAAGAAGTACATCGGGCGTTTAATCGCCAATCGGTCAGTAAGCGGATTGCGATTGTTGTGGCCGGTCCGCTGTTTAATTTTATTTTCGCCATCCTCGCCTATTTTGTCATGTATTCGGTCGGTGTTCCCGGAGTGAAACCATTGGTGGGCGATGTGACGCCAGAGTCATCTGCCGCCCGAGCCGGTATTGTAAAAGGCGATGAAATTGTTCAAGTGGGGAGTCAGGATACCCCAACCTGGAATGCCGTGCGCATGGCATTACTGCAGTATTCGTTGGACAATGATCGCATAGTCATTCATGTTAAAGACAACAATGGTACCGTTCATGATGCTCCATTGGATTTGCAAGGCATCACCATGGAGGATAAACAACAGCGGCTGGTGAGCCGCCTCGGTATGGAACCCTTGCGGCCAGCATACCCGGCTATCATTGGTCAGTTGTCGGAAGATGGTGCGGCACAGCGTGACGGTTTACGCCCTGGCGACAGAGTTCTATCGGTAGACGGTAAAGAAATCACGCTATGGGAGGACTGGGTGGATGTCATCCGTGAGAATCCGGAAAAAACCCTTTCGGTCGAAGTGCAACGCGATGGTGCAGTGCAGGTGATCAGCCTCACGCCCAAGCGAGAGCAAACCGCGCAAGGTGAAATAGGCCTCATAGGTGCAGCACCCCAAGTGTCCGAAGAAATGATCGATCAATACCGCGCTATAGTGAGCTATGGGCCGGTAAAGGCGTTGTGGACCGGGGTGAGCGAAACCTGGCGAATGTCAGTACTAACATTGCGTATGCTGGGCAAAATGCTGGTGGGTGAGGTGTCGCTGGAAAATTTGAGCGGCCCGATCACAATAGCCACTTATGCCGGCTATACGGCCAGTATTGGCTTGACCACGTTTTTGTCTTTCCTGGCCATTGTGAGTATCAGTTTAGGGGTGTTGAATTTACTACCGATACCGATATTGGACGGCGGTCATCTGTTGATGTACGTGATTGAAGGGATTAAAGGTAAGGCGTTGTCGGAAGACGTACAGGCGAAAATGCAGCAGTTTGGTATGGTGATTCTGGCCATGTTAATGATGCTGGCGTTTTACAATGACATCATGCGTTTAATCGGCTGAGACTGATGGCCTTGTTGCCGTTGGTCTTTGTAGAGTCGATCAATTAACATTAAACAAAAATGATTAACTATTTAGATTATCTTGTTGTATTTATATGATAATAATTTTCAGCGTTAGAATTATAAAAAACATAACAAGAAGAATAAATCCCGAGGCCGTTACATGAAGTATCGTTATTGGTTGCTAGTTGCGCTTTTATTCACGCCGGCGTTGGTGCAGGCGTTTGACAATTTTGTCGTAGAAGACATTAAAATCGAAGGTTTGCAGCGGATTGCTCTGGGTACGGCATTTACGTACCTGCCCTTGAAAGTGGGTGAAGAACTGACTGCGAAAAAAGCGTCCGAGGCCGTGCGGGCGTTATTTAAAACCGGTTTTTTCGAGAATGTGTCGCTGGGAAGGGAAGGTAATGTGCTGGTGATAGTCGTTGAAGAGCGGCCTTCTATTGCCAGTATTGAGATTTTCGGCAATGAGGAAATCAATACCGACGACTTAATGGAGGCGCTAAAGGGTATCGGTATGGCAGAAGGCCGGGTATTTAACCGATCGTTATTGGACCAGGTTGAGCAGGAACTGCATAGACAATATTTCAATCTTGGTAAATACGGCGTTGAAATCAAATCCACTATCACCGATTTGCCACGAAACCGGGTGGACATCGATATTGATATCGAAGAAGGGGATGCCGCCCGTATCCGCCAAATCAATATTATCGGCGCGAAACACTTCAAGGATTATGACCTGATCACACGCTTTCAATTAAGTCAGGGCACTATGTTTTCCTTTATCTCCGGCAGTGACAAGTATTCCAAACAGCAATTAATCGGGGATTTGGAAACCTTGCGCTCTTTTTATCTGGACCGTGGGTATATTCATTTTGACATCGAATCCACCCAAGTATCGATATCACCCGATAAACGCGATGTCTATATCACCATTAACATCAAGGAAGGGGAACAATTTACGGTCAAGGATTTTGATTTATCGGGTGATATGGTCGTTCCTAAAGAAGAACTGCGGGAATTAGTCTTGTTGGAACCTGGTGATGTTTTTTCCCGCCAACTGTTGGTGCAAAGTACCAACAAAATTAACGACCGCCTGGGCGTTGAAGGTTATGCATTTGCCAATGTTAATGCGATTCCGAAAATAGACGATGAGAAAAAAGAAGTTTCCATCACTTTTTTCGTGGATCCGGGTAAACGAGTGTATGTGCGTCGCATCAATATTACCGGCAATACCAAAACCAAAGACGAGGTGATCCGGCGGGAAATGCGCCAGATGGAAGGCGGCTGGATTTCCACACCCTTGATCAATCGTTCTAAAATCCGCCTGCAGCGACTGGGTTTTTTTGACAACGTCAATGTGGAAACTCCGGCGGTACCCGGCACCACTGATCAGGTGGATGTGAATTTCAGCGTGGTGGAAGGCTCTACCGGCAACTTCTCAGCGGGTATTGGTTATGGCCAGGAAGGCGGATTTCTGTTTAATACCAGTGTGACATTGAATAACTATCTTGGCACCGGTAAGAGAGTCAAGCTGGAAGTCAATAATGACCGGATTAACAAGATTTACAGCTTTTCCTATCAGAATCCGTATTTCACCATGAATGAAATCAGCAGCGGCATACGGTTGTTGTATCGGTCCACTGATGCGGCTCAAGCCAACCTATCGGATTTCTATACGGATGTTAAAGAAGGCGGGTTGAATTTCGGTATCCCCATCAGTGAATTTACCCGCTTGAATTTCGATGTGAGCTACAAAGATACCGATTTGAGCCTTGGAGCATCTGCGCCGCGCTCCTATCGGGAATGGGTAAAACTGGTCAGTGGCGAGGGCATAGATACGGCGCGATTCAAAACTTACTCCACCGAAGCCAGTTATTCCTACGATTCCCGTAACCGTGCCATCTTTCCAGACCGCGGTTTATATTCACGCATCGGTGCTGAAGTGGCACTACCGGGCGGCGACCTGGAATATTACCGATTGAGTTATCAGTTGCGCTTTTACGTACCGTTCAGCGATCAGGTGAGCTTACTGTTGGGGGGCGAGTATGGTTATGGTGACGGTTATGGCGAAGAAGGCACCGGCAAAGCGATATTGCCGTTTTTCGAGAATTTCTACGCCGGCGGTACCCGTTCCGTGCGCGGTTATAAAGGCAATACCATTGGTCCCCGGGACGCGTATTGTCCAAATGACGATTTGATTTGCGCGAATCCCGTGCGGGGGGATCCGGTGGGCGGTAATGAAAAAATCCTGGGACGAGCGGAATTGTATTTTCCGGTGCCATTTACTGATGAGCCCAGCCGCAATTTCCGCTTAAGTATGTTTGTCGACACGGGACGACTTGACAGCAACGTACCATTCGTCATCAATGATAACGATTTTCGCACGACTTACGGCGTGGCGGCGGTGTGGATTACCCCGGTTGGCGCTCTGGTTTTTAACTGGGCGTGGCCGATTGATCCCAAAGAAGGTGATGAAATCGAGCGATTTCAGTTCAATATCGGTGCTCCCTTCTAACTGTGGTGAAAATCCGGTGTAAATATTGGTCTTGCGCCAGAATCGTGGCATCATTACCCTTTTCGCGTCGCGGACGCCATAATTGATTAAAATTTAAACAATCGGAGTTTCTTTCGAGTATGACAAAACGGCTTTTTACTTATGCGTTTGTAGCGCTATGGGCGTTATTCGCCATCGTATCTTCAGCGACTGCTGAAGAAGTCAAAATCGGGGTGGTTAATGCCGCAAAAGTGTTAGAGGAAGCGCCGCAAATGGAAACCGCGCGCAAGATTCTGGAAAAAGAATTTGCGCCCCGGGACCAGGAGTTGGTTGAACTGCAAAAATCTGTCCGCAATTTGGAAGAAAAACTCACCCGCGATGGCGACATTATGAGTGATGTTGAACGGCGAAATATGGAGCGCGATATTCGCAGCCGTACTCGGGAACTTAAACGCTTGCAAGATGAATTTAATGAGGATTTGAACCTCAAGCGCAATGAGGCGTTCGATCGAATCCGGCGAAAAGTTCTGGAAGTTGTAAACGTCATCGGTAAAAAAGAAAAATTTGACTTAATCGTAAATGATGGCGTGTTGTATGCGAGTGAGCGTATCGATATTACCAGTACCGTGATCAAGCAGCTGAAAAACGAAGCCGGCGCAGCTGCCAGCGGTAAAAAGTAATCTCCAAAGAATTCTTTCTCAATTAACTTTCCCTTCCAGTGTATACATTACGTGAACTAGCGGAGAAAATTGGTGCGGAGCTGGTAGGCGAAGGAAGTTGCCAAATTAGTTCAATCGCAACTTTGAGCAATGCAAAATCCGGCTCAATCACTTTTTTATCCAACCGGCAGTTTCTCGACCAATTGACCACAACCAAAGCATCGGCTGTCATCGTATCTCACGCCGATAAGACCAAGCTGCCTGGCGACGGCTTAGTTGTCGAAGATCCCTACGTGGGGTATGCGAAGGTGGCAACTCTTTTACATCCTTTTGTCAATCAGCTAACCGGCATTCACCCCTCGGCGGTGGTCCATGAGGAGGCTCATGTCGACCCCAGTGCCTGGATCGGTCCATGCACGGTAGTGGGCAGAGGCACCAGTATTGGTGCTAATTGTTATGTAGGGCCCGGTTGCGTTGTAGGGGACGAGGTGATTATTGGCCCCGATGCCCAGCTGGTAGCAAATGTGACGATATTTCACCAAACTCACATTGGAGCACGCGCGATCTTTCATCCCGGTGTGGTGGCGGGTAGTGACGGATTCGGCTTGGCCTTTGATCAAGGTAAGTGGCTTAAAATCCCGCAAGTGGGACGTCTAGTGATTGGTGACGATGTGGAAATCGGTGCGAACTGTGCCATTGACCGGGGAGCGATTGAAGACACTGTGATAGAGGATGGGGTTAAACTGGATAATTTAGTTCATGTCGCCCATAACGTGCATATCGGAGCGCACACTGTGTTAGCGGGACAAATCGGTATTGCCGGTAGCGCCAAAATAGGGAAATACTGCGCTATGGGTGGCCAAGTCGGCATTAATGGTCACATTGAAATCACCGATCATGTTACAATTACCGCCCGCACGATGGTAGTGCACTCTATTACTGAGCCTGGCACGTACTCTTCGGGAATCACAGCGGATACCAATGTGAGATGGCGGAAAAACATGGCCCGGTTCAAACAATTGGATGAACTGGCGAAAACGGTAAAGCGGTTACAAAAACAATTCGAAAATCAATTTCCTGATAAATAATTAGCCGCGTGGTTGAAACAAGTGCTTGAAAAAGCAATGGTTTAATAAAAAGATAAAACTAATGAATGACTCAACAATTGAACCTCTGGAAATCACCGAGATCTTAAGGCGTTTGCCACACCGCTATCCGTTTCTGTTAATTGATCGCGTTCTGGATTACAAATTAGGTGAATCTTTAGTAGCGTTAAAAAACGTAACGATAAACGAACCCTATTTTACCGGCCACTTCCCCGGTCATCCTATTATGCCTGGTGTATTGATTTTGGAAGCCCTTGCGCAAGCGACCGGCATTCTAGCGTTTAAAACCGCCAACGCCTATCCGGAAGACGGAACATTGTATTATCTGGTGGGCATAGACGAAGCACGTTTTAAACACCCGGTTATACCAGGCGATCAGTTGCACCTCAGTGTCAAAATCATTAAATCCAAACGCGGTATATATAAACTCAGCGGCGAAGCCAGTGTTGATGGTAACGTGGTAGCCACTGCCGATTTAATGTGTGCCGAGCGAGCTGTGTAGTGATTCATCCGCAAGCTATTGTCGATCCAAAAGCAAACATCGCCCCGGGCGTTAGCATTGGTGCGTTTTCCATTATTGGAGCCGACGTGATTATCGAAGAGGGCACCTGGGTTGGACCTCATGTCGTGATCAATGGCCCGACTACAATCGGAAAAAACAACAAAATATATCAATTCGCTTCCATTGGCGAAGCACCGCAAGATAAAAAATACGCTGGTGAACCCACTCGCTTGGAAATCGGAGACAACAACATTATTCGTGAAAGCGTCACCATAAGCCGCGGCACCGCACAAGATTCGGGGGTCACCCGACTGGGTAACGATAACCTGATTATGGCGTACGCTCATATCGCTCATGACTGCCAAGTGGGAAATTCCACGGTATTTGCTAACTCCACTTCTCTTGCCGGCCATGTTCATGTGGCGGACTATGTTATTTTTGGTGGGTTTACCTTGGTTCATCAATTTTGCAAAATCGGGGCTTATTGTTTTACCGCCATGGGCAGTGCGATTTCCAAAGATGTTCCACCTTATCTGCGCGTTGCGGGGCACATGGCCAAGCCATATGGGTTAAATTCCGAAGGACTGAAGCGCAGAGGATTCAGCCCAGACGCTATTGCTCAGTTGCGCGACGCTTACAAAATACTCTACCGGTCCAGTCTCACCCTGGAACAAGCCACCCAACGTCTTAGTGAAAAAGCCGAGGCCAGCAAAGAAATAAAATATTTTCTGGACTTTATCAAGGCATCCGGACGCGGCATAATTCGATAACCGCAGAACAAAAAACACAAACTACTATAATAGCGGGGAATGCAGTAAACATGCGATTTGGTATCGTCGTGGGGGAAGCTTCGGGAGATCTTCTTGGTGCTGGATTGATTGCTGAAATCAAGCGGCAATATCCGGATGCGACCTTTGAAGGTATCGCCGGGCCTCTCATGCAAAAAATGGGAGCGCGTTCCCTGTACCCCATGGAGCGGCTGGCGGTGATGGGGATCGTGGAGATTCTCGGGCGCTATCGGGAATTGTCCGCTATGCGGAAAAACCTCATCAAGCACTTTTGTAGCAATCCACCGGATGTGTTTATCGGCGTGGATTCGCCTGAGTTCAATATCCACATTGCGCAAAAGCTGCGCGAAGCAGGTATCAAGACCGTCCAGTATGTAAGCCCCCAGGTGTGGGCCTGGCGCCAATACCGGGTGAAAAAAATTGCCCAGGCAGTGGACTTGATGTTGACACTGTTTCCCTTTGAAGAAGAATTCTATGCATCCCGATCTGTAACCGTACGCTGCGTAGGTCATCCGCTAGCCGATGCCATACCCATGCACCCGGATAAATCCGTGGCGCGGGAGAACTTGAAAATCCCCCCAGACAAGGAAGTGGTTGCTTTGCTACCCGGCAGCCGCGGCGTGGAAGTGCACTATTTGGCCGAAGTATTCATTCAAGCAGCGCAATGGTGCCTGGATCGCAGGCCGAATTTATTCTTCGTGGCACCACTGGCCAACGAGTCCAGACGCAAACAGTTTGAGCAAGCCTTATACCGTAAGGGCAGCTCATTACCTATAAAACTGGTGACAGGCAATTCACGAGAGGTGATGACCGCGGCAGACGTGGTAGTACTGGCCTCGGGAACAGCAACCCTGGAAGGCATGCTGTTGAAAAAACCATTGGTCGTTGCCTACAAACTTTCGCAAATGTCGTACTTTATCTTCAAGTTCTTATCCCAGGTGTCGCATTATGCGTTGCCAAATTTATTGGCAAGGAAACCGCTTGTCCCCGAATTAATCCAGCATAACGCCACACCGGAAAAAATCGGTAAAGAAGTATTGGCGTATTTCCACGATCCCGAAAAAGTGGCAACCTTACAGCTGGAATTCGAGGCGATACACAATACCTTGCGAAAAAACGCCAGTCACCAGGCCGCTGAAGCGGTAATCGAATTAGCAAAAGATAAAAACAAACACAATGCAACAACACAGCCTCAATATGGATAACGTTATACCGCCGCAACTCGTCGCCGGAGTTGACGAAGCCGGGCGGGGTCCGCTGGCCGGGCCAGTGATTGCCGCCGCGGTAATACTGGATGCTGACAAACTCATCGAAGGGTTAACGGATTCAAAAAAACTTAGCGAATCACGACGCGAACAACTTGCCCAAATCATTAAGCAACGAGCGAAAGCCTGGGCGGTGGGTCGGGCCGACGTCGAAGAAATCGATTCCCTAAACATACTGCAAGCATCTTTACTTGCCATGCAACGTGCCGTAGCTGGTTTAACGATAGCGCCTCGGCACATAATGGTTGACGGCAACCGCTGCCCAACTTTTCCGTGTCCCGCAAGTGCTATTGTCAAAGGGGATTTGCTTGTCCCTGCCATAAGCGCCGCTTCCATCATCGCCAAAGTCACTCGTGACCAGGAAATGATTCGGTTGGATCAACAGTATCCAGGCTACGGACTGCAAGGCCACAAAGGCTATCCAACCAAAAAACATATTGACGCGTTAACCCGATTAGGTGTGTCCCCCATCCATCGCAGGTCTTTCGGGCCGGTTAAAAAGTTACTGCAAACCTGAAAATCCCTATATTCAAAATAGCAGGCGTATGGATACTTGCCGCACTTAAATAAAATGAGAAGATTCTGATTAGGTCGCCACAATGTTTTGTAACACGAGAATCCGAAAGGATTTTAAAATTGGGCCTGAAAAAACCGTTTACTGCGCTTGATGCACAACCGAACTATACTGAATGCAGGCATAGACGCCATTGACTAAATCTCAAAAATTCACATCATCTGTTAAACTAATGATAAAGTGTTGCGTTGATCGGTTGAATTCACCGCACAACCCGGATAATGTGACCGGAGCGCTGGGTAGGCCATTACCTTTGTCCGCCATTAAATGTGCTATATTTTCCCTGTCTCGTTTATTTTACATGATGAGCAGGCGATATTCTTTTATCTAACTGATTTTTAGACTAAAATTTTATTAAGCGTTGTCAAAATTATTCTTAAATAACGAGGCGCGCGGTCTTTTTTATTTAAATGTTACGCGCTGAAAAACACATTAGCACTTTTCAGCTATGAATTACGTTGTTTGTTAAGGAGTTCTGACAAAAGTCAGTACACGGTAGGCTAATTAATATTAATTTAACGAGGAAAATAATCGGCATGAGTACAGGTACAGTTAAGTGGTTCAATCCAGACAAAGGTTTCGGTTTTATTACTCCAGACGACGGAGGCAAAGACTTGTTCGTTCATCATTCTGAAATCCAGGGTTCGGGGGGCTTTAAAACGCTCAATGAAGGCCAGAAAGTAGAATATGAAGTAGGACAAGGCCAGAAGGGGCCGTGTGCAAACAAAGTGGTACCTCTCTGATAATAATACTCAGATCAATGCGTATAAGCAGAAACACATAACAACAGCTTTACAACACCGACAGGCGCATAAAACGCGCCTGTCGGTTTGGCACGTTTCTAAATCCGAGTTTCTAATACCAAATTTCTATAACCAAAGTGCGTGGCAGCTGTTATGTCGGCTTTTTGATGTTTTCATCATTTGTTAAAGGCCGCACTCCGCTTGATTAAGCCAGTGGAAACACCAGAGCTTGAGTGGCTGTCAATCAGCCGTTCAAATTATTTTCTCAATCCGCCTGATGGGGTGCGATTCACACACCGTTTGTTTGTGTGGTGATGGTTATACCGAATTCTGCGGCAGGCGAATGGTAAACACCGAGCCTCTATTGGGTTCGCTCTGGACGGTAATATCCCCACCCAATAATTTGCACAGTCTATGGCTGATGGCGAGGCCCAGTCCAGTGCCGCCATATTCCCGAGTGGTGGAGCTGTCGGCCTGAGAGAAGTCTTTGAACAATTTGTCTTTAGCTTTTTCCGCTATGCCTATGCCGGTGTCGGCTACACTGATGGCAAACCAGTTCGCGTTATTTTGACCATGGTGATAGGGATTGGCAATGTTGGTGACGGTTACATTGATTTCCCCATCTCTTGTGAACTTACAGGCGTTACCGATTAAATTCAAAGTACATTGGCGTACCATGGCAACATCGGTTTTGACTTTGGGTATGTCTTCGGCGATGTACAAATTCAATTGGTTATGGTTTTTGGCGGCCAGCGTCTGGGAGATGTCAACGACTTCTTGCAGTAAAAAAGTCAAATCAATTTCGTCCAGTTGCACGTCCACTTTACCGGCTTCGATTTTGGAAAGGTCTAAAATGTCGTTAATAATGGATAATAAGTGTTTGCCGGCGGTTTGTATTTTTTCGATGTCGGGAGCCAATGTTTCTTGATTCAATTCGCGCACATCTTCCTGCAGCATATCGCTGTAGCCAATAATGGCATTTAAAGGTGTTCTCAGCTCGTGGCTCATGTTGGCCAGAAAGACGCTTTTAGCCTGGTTAGCCAACTCAGCGGCAATTTTGGCATCATGCAACTCGGTTTGGTAATTATGCCTTTCAATTGCTGTTGCTACCCAGCGGCCCATGAGTTTTACGAAATTCTGGTCCAGTTCTTTGAACGGTTGGTGTGGTCTCCTGCTGGAAAAATTAATGGCACCGTATTTCTTGCCGTTTACCCATAATGGTGTGCCTATGTAGGCTTCCAGCTTGGTATTTAAATAACTTGGGTGGGTGTTCAAATACGATTTGGCGACATTCTCTACGGCCAGCGGATAATCTTTTTCGTAGGTTAGACTGCAAAATGTGTCTTTGAGCGGCAAATGATCACCACGGTGAAAGTGGAGTTCCTTGGGGGCAATTACACCCAGTAACTCGATGATATTGTTCGTTGGATCCACCCGGCATACTTTGCCGATTTCCAGGTCCAGCATTTCGCATCCGATTTGCAATATGGTTTCGATTTCTTCCTCTGGGCGCAAGCCGGGCAGGGAGGCGGCTTCGTACAACGTTTTTATGCGTTCGGCTTGTTCACGCTCGGCTACCTGGGCGCGTTTGCGTTCTTCGATTTCATTTTCCAGTGCATTTTTTGACAGACTGAGTTTTTTGTTGGTGCGATTGACGTATAAGGTGGCAATGCTCATTAGGATGAAAATCATTATGATGAGCGGCGGCCAATCGACAAAGTGCGTGATTAAATACGTTAAGCTGATATCCTGCTGGTTTTTATAAGGACCGACGTTGAGTTCTTTCATTAAATCGTGCACGGGCTGGTAGTCCAACGGAATGGTCCATCCCGCACTGTTGGCGAATAATGCCGCCGGGCTCTCAGCCGGCATGCTCATCAGAGCAATGGCAACCTCTTGGGCGAGAGCGGTGGAGGTGTGATTTGTGGTGGCAAAAGGCCATTCAGGGAACAATCGTGTGCTGTGCGCAAAAGGAAACTGGGGATTGTATTGAGGCGCAATAACGCGAAATTCATCCAAGCGGATTGAACCTTCCTGTGCCATGGTTTCCAGTATATTGGTTCTGACGGTGCCGGCGTCCGCTTTGCCTTCTTTTACAGCCAATACGACCCTATCCTGCGGTAATCCGGTAAATTGCAGGCTTTTTAAATCGGTTTCCGGATTCAGACCTTCGTTCTTTAGTTTTTGCCAGGCCATCCACCAACCGCCGAAGGCGTTGGGATGCACCGCCAGGAAGGATTTGCCTTTGAGGTCTTTTAGGCTGTGGATGTCGGGATTATCCGCGCGAGTGAATATTACCGAACTGAATACCGTGTAGATTCCATGGTGGCCGCGATTGCGTAAGGTGGCGA